>JAUWKK010000072.1 GCA_030614245.1 Planctomycetota bacterium
AATTCCCCGAGGGCCACAAGCTCGCCAAGACGCCCGTCTACGATCGCGACTACGACCCCGAGGGCTTGACGATCAACGCCAAGATCTTCGCGCCGCGAGGGCGGCAGTTCTACGCGACCAGCGGAACGCGCGTCCTGAAGGCCACCGACAACAAAGGCCGAGACGTCAAACCCCTGAAGCAGGACCAAGATCGCGGCTACCCGAGCAGTTTCCGCTACGGCCTCGACGACGACGAAGCACGCGATTCCAGCCAAGTCAGGCTGCTCCTGGAGCTGCCGGCCAAAGACGCTCAGGCTATCGAGAAACTGCAGGCCGGGGTGATAGCGACGACGCTGGCCGGCTGGAGCAAGCATTCCATCGAGAGCATCGAGGCCGACCCGAAGAAGGAGATCGCGATCGATGATCTTCTGCCGGGCGCGAAGCTCACGGTCTGGAAGATCAAGAGGAACAAGAAGGATGAGAGAGTCTCCTCGGGCGGCGGGCTCGTGGCCGTGCAGATAGTCGGCCCCAAGACCATAAAGCAGATCGGGGCCAAGATCGCCATCCCAGACGCGAGGCGCGTCCACTCATATCACCGCTCCGACCGGACGATCAAGCTGGATGACGGCACCGTACGCCGTCGGCTCGTACTGGAAAGGTCGCCGATGTGGAGAGAAGACAAGCAAACGGATGCGAAGCTCGGACTCTCCCTGAAAATGCCAAAGGACCTCCGCCGCGAGCGAGTGAAGTTCACCCTGGAGGCGTTGGACCTATTCTGAGCACGCAGGGGCGGGCTGCGTAGGGGCGAAAGATCTTTCGTCCCTGCACTGAAGGCCAATCTACGCCGCGTCATGACAGTGATACCGAAGCAAGCCGGCAAGTCGCTCACGGCATCGGGTTCCACCTTCCTGGCGTTTGGATCCGGCACGGATTGTAAGAGAATGTAGCGCCACGACTGTGCCGCTTAACACGCTTGCAATCGGGCGGAGCGTGACTACAATCACACTTGTGGGGCACCCCAATGGGGGGCAGCCTGGTTTCAGATGGGAAGTGCCGGTCGACCCGACACGGCGCGTGGCTTTTTTGAGGAGGTAGTAGCAAGAAATAGACTTCCTCGGCTGGGTTAGTGGATGCGTTCGCTTCGTTGGGAAAAAAGTGGTTAGGAGATATTGAGATGAGGAAGCTGATGACAATCCGTACTGCTGCGATACTCATCTTTGCAGCAGGGCTGTTGTTTGCAGGAGCAGCAAAAGCCATGGAGAGCAACCCAGGGAAGCGGCCCGATTACCTGGAAATCGTGAAATCATACACCCGGGCCCTTGTGGAACACGGGCGTGACACCTACGGTAAGAAGCATTCACCGCTTATCGCCGCTGCTCTGGATAGGAAGAGCCTGAAGCTCGGCGGCGCCCAGGGAATTGCCGGAATACGGAGTTCGGACCGCTGCACGAACGGCGCCAACCCCATGCACGACCAGAATCTCTATCAGATCCTCTACGCGCTGACGGAGCTTACCGGTGACAAGAAGTACGCCGCTGAGGCCGACAAGACGCTCAAGTTCTTCTTCGAAAACTGCCAGAGCCCTGCCACGGGACTAATGGCCTGGGGAGAGCACATGGGCTGGAACTTCAGCGGCGAACATCCGCATGGAGGCCTGAGGTTCAGGGGAAGACCGATTTTCATCCATGAGTTCTTTCGCCCGTGGGTATTGTGGAACCGATGCCACGAACTCGCACCTGATGCTGTCTTGAAGTTCGCCAGGGGGCTCTGGGAGCACCAGATCGCCAATCACGAGACAGGGGAGTTCTCCCGGCATGCCGGTTGGGACAAGCACGGCCCAGGTGGTAAGAACGAGTATCCTCGTCACGGCGGGTTCTACATCGTGACTTGGGCGAAAGCCTATCGAGAGACCCAGGACCCCGTATACGCCAAGGCCGTTGAAACCCTGGTCGATATGTTCAATCGGCTCAGCTCTGAGAAGACTGGTGCCATCCCCTGCTCCTCGCATCCGCAGCGCGCACGGATAATGTGGCCGGAAAGCAACCTTTCGCTTGCCGTCGACCTTACAGACTCGGCGCCCGCCTTCCCGCAACCGTTGCGGCAGAAGATGCTCAAGCGCGCGGCTGATACGGACAAGGTATACCTGTCGCTCAAGCACGACTTCAGTCCAAACGGGATCGGTTTCGTCGCCGGTGCGGACATCCACACTCTGGATGCCCTCACCAGCGGGCATTGGACGCATACCCAGACCTGGGCCACCGCGTACGGTAAGGTTACCGATGCACAGGTTGCCGGCCTGTGTTATCTGCGCTACCGTCAGCTTCCAAATGGCCCGACGAAAACAGGATATCGCAAGCTGCTAACGAGCTGTGCGAAGCGTTACCTGGAAAGAAAGCCCGACGTGAGCAAGACGATTTTCCCCGGCCCTCTGGGCGACGCGATTTTTCACATGCTGGCGGCCTACGAAATCACGGGAGACAAGAAGTTCCTGGACCGCGCGGACGTCTTTGCGCGAATCGCTGTTGCCAGTTTCCTGACGGATAACAGCCCCCTGCCCAGGGCTTCATCGCAACACGCCCACTACGAGGCAATCACGCGTGGCGACACTACGATGATGGCCCTGCTAAAGCTCTGGCTGGTGCAGAACCGGCCGAAATCGAAGATCAATTTGGTCTACAATGATCGGTAGACCGCGAGGGTGCGGTGACCCGGCTGAAGGAACCGCCGGCGGACATTCGCCTCGCAGACGTGAACAAGACTATCAGCAGAAAGGACTATGCAGAGACATGAATAGCCACGCACTCTTCGGTATTCTGCTTCCGATGACGCTGGTTGAGTTTGCAGCCGGCGGCGACGCCCCGGCATCGCTCGAATGGCGCAAGTATGTCAAGCAGTGCCTGGATACGTTGATCGAGCAAGGGACGGATCGCTACGGCCCGCAGAAGACGCCTCTGTTGATGGCCGTGCTCGATGTGAACTCGCTCGAATCGCCCGAGAAACCCCTGCTATTGGACAGTCTGGTTCGGCTCGAAGGCCGCCTGCATCGCCGGGCCGAGCGGGGATCGAATCTGTGGTACGACCAGGCCACGCTCCGCTCGATGTATCGCATGACGAAGCTGACGGGCGAGAAAAAGTATTCCCAGGCGGCAGACGCATACATCGCCCATTTCCTCAAGCACTGCTACAAACCAGATGACCGTAAGACGACGTATCGCAACGGCATGCCCGCGTGGGGATCGCACATCTATTGGGACTGCTACAGGGAGCGTCCGGCGGGCGACCAGAATGGCGACGGCCCCCACGAGATTCTGGTCTACCGGCCGGACTGGGCGGCCATGTACCGCGTCGACCCCAAGGCCGTGCGGCGAATCATCGATGGGATTTGGAAGTGGCACATCGTCGACAAGCAAACCGGCTTGCACAACCGGCACGACGACGCGAGGCGCGGCTTCGAGTTCGCCTTTTCCGGTGGCGTGTTTGCCGAAGCATTCGCGTTCATGTACAGCGTTACCAACGAGCAGCACTATCTGGACAAAGCCAAGCTCGTTGCCGGCTGGCACTGGAACCATCGCAACGGCAAGACCGGACTGACTGCCGACGTTCCCGCCCGAACCGATCGCTACGATGGCCGGCACTGCTTCACGACGGTCACCGGGCCGCATGCATCTCAGCTCATCCACTGCACCGAGCTAAGCGGTAACAGGTATTTTCGCGACTGCGCTGTCACTTACATCAAAGCATACGACAAGTACGGCTGGGACGATGAAGCGAAGACCTACTACGGGATGATAGCGCTCGACGGCACGCCCGTTCCCGACAAGGCCAAAGGGAGCGGTTACGACGCTTGGGCGCCATACGGGCATATCGATGTGTGGCGCTCGACTATCTTTTCATACGAGTTCGCACTCAGCGCCGCACAGGCGGCCATTCAGGCCTACGAGATGTCGGCCGCCGACGGGCAGCCCGGCGATGCCGATCTACTGGCGATCGCTCGCCGCTGGGCGGGTGTTATCGAGCGCAACCTGCCGCCCTCAACCGGCCGCCGCTGGCGCGCGGAACTCGAGAAGGCGATGCCAAGTGTGCGAAATACGGGCGGAGCGTATGCCGAGGACTACGGCCGAGCAATCTCGTTTTTCGTCCATCTGCACCGTGCGACTGCCGAGGCGAAGTACTTGCGGCTGGCGGAACAGCTTGCCGGCGAGGCGGTCACGAAATTGTTCAAGAATGGCATCTTCAAAGGCCATGCGGCCAAACCGTACTACGAAGCGGTCAACGGCGTCGGCCTGCTGCTCTACGCGCTTCTGGAACTCGACGCGCCCCGGGAACCTCTCGAGGGCGCGTTCTGAATTACGGCTAATGAGACTTCCAAGAATGGGCAGCATCCAGGATGTGTATCGTTGTCCGAGAGGAATCATCTTAATGGGAAAGGAACAGGTGATTAAGATGTTGCACAGAAGTTTTCTGAGTGCAGCAATGGTTCTGATTCTTGGTGTATGTGTCGCAATCGCGCAGGAGCCGGCCCCGCTCGCCCCGCTGAAAGGCCCACGCACTCCACAGGCTGTTTGTGTATTGCCCGTAAGATCCCTCCGTGCTATGCCCGGTGCGATTAGCGCCTGGAAGATCATGTTGAACTGTTTCGGCTTCTCTTTTCATGCTTGTGCGGGTTGACTTCCGGGATGCTTCTGGTAGAATGGAGCCAGTGAGGAAGACTCCTTGCAGCAGTTGATGGAGGAAGCGCCGTGAAAGAATATGATTCATCCACGCAAGCCGCGAAGAGAAAGAAGAGGAGCCGTCATGGGTATTGGTGAACAGTGCAGTATGTCATGTTGTCCGCTGATGGTGGGGCGTCGGAGTTTTCTGGCGGCCGCCGGCGTGTCGGCGCTGGTGATGAAGGTGGGGATACTCGATTTTGCGTCGGAGCTTTTCGCCGCCGAAGTGAAGCCCGCGAAGAAACCAACCGTCCGAGCAGTCTTCCTTCGCCCCGACTCCGACCGATACTGGATGGGCTGGCCCGGCGCGGCCTACGATGTGAAGGCCATGCAGGCGACTTACACGAAGACCCTCACCGATGCGGCCGAGAAACTCGGCGTCCAGCTCGATGTCGTGCACAAGCCGCTCGTCGGCATGAACGACGTCAATGCATACCTTGGACAGCTCAAGAAGGCACCTCCCGCCGGCCTCATCGCAACTATCATGCCCATGGGCAAGTGGCAGCATGTCAATCACCTCGTCGCCGGCAAAGGTAACATCCCCACCGTAGTCTTCAGCCCGATGGGCACATCGTTCACACACCACCTCCAGCCGACGCGGAATGCCGCAGGAACGTTCGTCGCGGCCACGCAGGACTACAAATGGCTTGCCCACGGCCTGCGCATGCTGAAGACCATCCGGGACATGAAAACCTCGCGCATCTGCATTGCAGCGGGCAACAAGACCGTGGATCGGCCGCTGGACGTTATCGGCACGACGCTCCACTATATCCCACGCAACCGTTTCGTCGAGGAGTTCAAGAAGCTCGATACCACTGATGAGATGCGCGCCATCGCCGCTTACTACGAGAAGGAAGCGAAGAAGATCGTCGAGCCAAGCAAGAAGGATATACTCGACGGCGTGAAGATGTATGTCGTGTGCCGGCGGCTTATGGCCCGAGAGAATTGCCACGGGTACTCGATGGATTGCCTGGGCGTTGTAGGCAGTCGGCAGGCCCCGCCACCCTGCCTGGCCTTCTCGCGTCTGCGCGATGAAGGCATCGTCGGCGCATGCGAGGCCGACTGGGGAGCGGCCATCTCGTCCCGGCTCACTCACCTCCTCTTCGGCCGGCCGGGTTTCATGCAGGACCCGGCCCCCAACAGCGTGAACAATACCCTGATGGGCGCGCATTGCACCTGCGCCACGAAGCTCGACGGCTTCGATAAGCCGCACGAGCCGTTCATCCTCCGCAGCCATTCCGAATCCAACCTCGGCGTGGCACCCCAAGTGCTTTGGAAGCTCGGCCAGAAGGTCACCATAATGAAGTTTCAGAAGTCCAACTCGATCATCTTGGGCACGGGCAAAGTCGTCGCCAACATCGACACTCCGCCCTCCGGCGGCTGCCGTACGTCCGTCGAGCTCGAACTCGACGACGTCCCCGACGCCCGCGACGCGAAGGGTTTTCATCAGCTCTTCATCTACGGCGACCTCGAGAAGGAATTCATGGCTTATTGCCAGCTCGCCGGCATCAAAGTAGTCCATCTATGCCGGATAAGCGCGCCGGCCCCCCCGCCGGACGGGCAGCCGAGCCGGGAGCCAGCCCATGCCATAGGCAGGCAGGCTGCACTTCGGTGTAGTGTGTTCGGAACGAATCGATGAGCCAACGCAGTGTTGCTTTTTACTTTAACAGGAGACAGGCAATGAGAAGATCACCGGGAACGGAAATCGAGATGTCTGATGAGCGTGCGCGGGTCAGCCGTCGGCAGTTCCTGCACGGCGGAGCGGCTATCGGGCTGGTCGCGGCAACAGCGGGCACGTGGGGGTGTCGCATGGTCGATACGTTCCGCACGGGAGGGCCGCATCAGGCTTTCGACATGCGGCAGGGCGCATCCGACCTCACGGTGCAGCCCGTGCTGGCGTACAGTGTCGTCCCCCGCGTGGAAGGCCGAAGCTGGCGGTATTGGGGCAGCGTGCAGACCGAGGCAGCCGCGACTCAAGAGGCCAAGTACATCCACGAAGAACTGAAGAAGCTGTCAGGCGCAGCCGACTTCGGAATGCGCGTGTTGCCGGTCGTGAAAGTGACCAAGGGGGGGCAGGTTGCGGCCATCAAGGACACTAAGGCAGACGCTATTGTGTTATACGCCGGCTGCGGCTGGACCGATGTGTTCAACGCCGTGGTCGGCCTGGGCAAACCGGGCGTGGTCTTCCTGAGGAGGCATTCGGGACGATACTACCTGTGGGATGAGATCATTCACGCCAGATTCCTCAGAGCTCACACCGATCACCTCGGCCAGACCCCTCTGGGTGTGAATGATGTCGTCGTGGATGACCTCGATGAACTCAAGTGGCGGCTGCGGGCGCTCTACGGGTTGAGGAACACGCTCGGCCGGCGCATCGTGTGTATCGGAGGGCCGAGCGGCTGGGCCACGAGTGGAGCCCCCCAGCGGGCACGCGAGCGATTCAAACTCGACATGGTAACAGTCCAGATACCCGAGTTGAATGCCATGATCCAGGCCGGCCGAAAGGACCAGGCCCTGATGGCCCGGTGCAGGCAGGATGCCGAGAGCTACCTGGCGCCAAGAAGCGTTACCCTTAAGACTACCCGCGAGGCCGTCGCCGAGGCGTTCCTTCTCAGGAAGCTCTTCGACGACCTGATGGCGAAGCACGATGCCCACGCGATCACGACGAGGGCCTGCATGAACTCATACGCCGGCATCATGCCGTGCCTCACCCTCGGGCTGATCAACGACTCCGGCCGAATGGCCTACTGCGAGTCCGATTTCGTCGTCATACCCTCGGGTATCCTCATGCACTTCATCTGCGGCAAGCCGACATACCTGTGCAATCCTACCTACCCGTTCAAGGGCCGAATGTTGTTCGCCCACTGCACGGCTCCCCGGAGGATGGACGGGAAGCACCTGGAACCGGTCGACGTCGTCACGCACTACGAGTCGGACCAGGGCGCGGCGACCCACGTGAAATTCCGCAAAGGCCAACTGCTCACCATCATCAAGCCGGACTTCGAGGCCAAGCACTGGCTCGCGCCAACCGGTACGATCGTCGGCACACCGGTCCTGGCTACCTGCCGGGCCCAAGTCGAGGTCGAGTTGAACGCCGACACCCAGGAAGTCCTCAAGAACCTCAGGGGATTCCACTGCATGCTGGCCTACGGCGACTACACCAGAGAGGTGGCCTATGCGGCCGCCAAGGTCGGCATTGACGTACAGACCCTGTCCTGACCGTGATGACGGGCGCCGCCGGACTGGAGTCAGTCCAATGTAACGGGGAGCGGCGAGCTATCACGTGGAGTCAATAAGCTCGAACGACGCTGAGGCCGTGCTCCCTCCATCGACTGTTGGAATGCTGGTCTGTTGCTCATAACATCCTTCCGTGCCACGCCCGCTGCGATGAGCGCCTGGAAGATCATGTTGAACTGTTTCGGTTTCCCTTTTCGTGCTTGTTCTGGTTGACTTCCGGGTTGCTTCCGGTAGAATGGAGTGGGTGCGGTTGTCGAGCAGCCATTCGGACTGCTCCACTCTTTGTACAAGGAGACTTCAATATGCAGCCGAAGCGATATCCCCTGAGTTCCTGGGTGACGTTGCGCGACTGGGATGTGGACCTGGCCGAGCGCGTGCAGGAATGGCACGACATTGGATTCACCATTATCATGAGCCCGACGGTGACCGACGACCCCGAGACGCACACCAGGGCCCGGGAACTGCTGGACCTCTGCGCGGCGAAGGATATCGAGGTCATACTGTTGGACAAGCGCATACGTACGCCGTCGGGCAGCTTTCGCAACCCGCCCGAGGAGAAGCACCTGCCCGAGAACTACCGTGAAGAAGCTGAAAGCGCCGTGAAGGAGTTCGCCGACCATCCGGCCGTGTGGGGACTCTTCGTGACCGACGAACCCCTCGTGGGCAACTTGCCGGCGGTGGCAAAGGCGTGCCGGATGCTGCGTGAGATGACCGACGCGGCCGAGCCGTACGTGAACTACCTGCCCAACCATCTGATCAGTGCCGACGGCACCTCGGCCGGCATCCGACGGCACGTCGGCTTCGACGACTTCGGCGCGTATCTGGATCACGTGGTCCGCGAAACGGGGGCCACCATGCTCTCATACGATCAGTATTGCTCGATGTCCCCCGAATGGGGCGGCCCGGACCAGTGGTACCGCTGCCTGGCCGACTACCAGGGCGCCGCGATCCGTCACAACATCACCTTCTGGAACATCATCCTCGCCCACGGGCATTGGATGTATCGAGCGCCGAGCCCGCTGGAGATGAGTTGGCAGTTTTACAACTCGCTGGCCTACGGCGCCCAGGGGATCATGTATTTCATGTACCGCGCGGGCGGGATCGGCGGCTATGGCGCGCCGGTGGACGAACTCGGTAACCGAGGCCCCCTGTTCGCCCAGTTGCAGCGGCAGCACGCGCAGTTCCTCGGCCAGTGGGCCTGGCGCTATCGGAAGTGCCGTCCCGTAGCAACGTACCATTGGCCGAACGCGCCGGTCGGCCTGAAGCGGTTCGACGGCAGCGGCATCGTGACCGCACTGGCCGAAGACCCTGGCACCGTTCGGCGACCGTCAGCCGCGTCCCACCTTGTCGTCGGTGAATTCCTCGACGATCAGCAGCGCCCGCACGTCGTGCTGGCCAACGGGTCGTGGGAGAAGCACACCTTCGCCCACATCACCGTTAAGGGCACGGCCGTTCACACCATCGCCGGCGAAGACTGCGAACGGGCCACGGGCGAAGCCTCGGCCGGCACCGTCTCTTTCTCGACCCACATGATGCCCGGCCAGGCCATCTTCTTCCGCGTGACATGAGTAAGGATGGAGTTCTCGTGCCTGCCCGCCGGCAGGCGGGTATGGAAAGGAAGCGGAGCGTGGATATTGCGAAGAAACGAAGATGTGCGGCTGCATGAGGTCGCGGAATCAAGGTCATTGAGCAGGATGTCCCCGATCTGCTGCCCGGAACGGTCGCGTGCGGTCAAAATACTCAGCCGACCCGTAACCTCGCACCAAACCGGGCGTTCATTGCTGCCAAAGCACAGGCTCTCAGCCGAACCATCCGGCCAAAGCGAGGCTTCAGCCTGATTTGCGAAGTGGGAGCAGACTGGCAGCGACGTTCCTTGCTTTCTCGTTGTTCATGGATAGCGTCAATCCCATCGTGAACGAGTTCAAATCGGGCCGCCGCTTCTCTGCCCAGGCCCTGCCTTATCTTCAGCAGGCCCAGCGGCGGTTTATGCTCGGCACCGAGTTCTCAGGAGTATTCAATCTCTACACGGGGATCACCTCGATACCGGTGAT
>JAUWKK010000177.1 GCA_030614245.1 Planctomycetota bacterium
CAGGCTGAAAGCCTGCCCCACGACCGAGCGCATCGATCGCGCAGACGCGCACCTCGCGGGATTCGTCGCGCAGAGCCTTGCACAAGGACTGCACGGAATCGGGTGCTCCCTCCACTGCCCCAAGCTCGCCCAGTGCACGGACGGCAGCCACTCGCACGCTCTTGCTGACATCCTGAAGGAGTGATTGGAGGGCTGATGCCGCACGGGGTGCGCGGAGCGACGCCAGCGCTCGGATGGCGTTAATGCGCGAGCCTTCCGGCTCGCCGGCGTCTTCGGCCACTAAGATGAGACGTTCGGTGGAGCTGACGGTACCGGTGCCGCCGAGCGACAGTACGGCCGCGCTGCGGATGGCGTCGTCGCCGCTGTGGATTAGCTCATCGAGGCGTGCGACTGCGCCGGCATCGCCTCGGCGTGCCAGAGCTATGGTGGCGACGTCGCCGATCGGGCCATCAGCCCGTGCGAGTTCGTTCAGCAGCGTGGCATCAACCGCCGTATCGTCATCGACGGGCATGCCCGCAGCGACGGCGCGGCGTTCGTCGTCGAGGTCTTCGAGCAGATCCGCGAGGCGGCGGGCATCTCGATCGTCCCCGAGCGGCCCGGTGAGGTATTCAATCAGATCTTCCATGCTGACGTGCATCGACACTCCTTGTCGAACAGTGACGCTTTCCCGTTATAAGTCTCGGCATTCTACGGCGGTGATTGATGCGGTCAAGCCGCCGGCTCCCTCCGGCGGACGGCCCGCACGCAGGCGAGGACGGCCTCGATCGACAGCCAGAGCGCTATAACAAGAATCACCAATGTAACGCCGAGCAAACGCCAGTTCTTGCCGGCGATGAAGTCCGACATCTTGATCATAAGCGCCCAGAGCGTCATTCCGCCCATGAATATCATCGGGATGACGGTGTATCTCACCGGGATGCGGCGCTTGAAGAGATATACGGAGACGATCAGCAGGACGAGGCTGGCGAGGAGCTGGTTGGACGCGCCGAAAAGCTGCCAGAGTGCGAGCCCGGCGGGTTTGCCCTGGGCGTCTTTGTACAGGGCGAAGAACGCGAGCGCCAGCACGGCGAGCGCCGATGCGAAATAGCGGTTGCACAGGAGGCGCAGGCCCGTCGCACCGCCGAGCTCCTCGATGTTGTATCTCAACAGGCGCGTGCCGGAGTCGAGCGTCGTCATGGCGAAGCCCACGCAGATAAGCGCTATGAAGGTGATCGACCACTTGAGCGGGATCCCCCCGTCTTTGAGGGGCGCTCCGGCCCGCGACATGAACAGCCCTCCGCCGCGCGTGACTGCGGCGAGCTTCGTGGGGAGACCTTCGGCGCTCTTCCACGAGCCGTAATGGGATAGCCAGCGCGAGTTCAACTGCTCGAGCGTGCTATCGCTGAGGAACCTGTCGCCGTCGAGATACGGCATCCCGGCGGTGCAGGCAAAGATGATGATGATGGCAAGGATGCCCTCGGCGACCATACCGCCGTATCCGATCAGCCGCGCGTGGCGCTCGCTGCTGATCTGCTTGGCCGTGGTGCCGGAAGCTACGAGGGAATGGAAGCCCGAGACGGCCCCACAGGCGATAGTCATGAACAGCAGCGGCAGCAGGCGCTTGATCCCGGCGGTGTCCTTGAAGAGTACCGTCGTGAGCGAGCCAGGGGTGCCCGCATCGTAGCCGCGCAGCGCGGGAGCCGCCACTGTCGGCGCCAGCACGACCATTCCGATCAACATCAGTATCACGCCCAGGTACAACTGGAAGGAGTTCAGATAGTCCCTCGGCTGAAGCAGCAGCCACACGGGCAGCACGGACGCAATGAACGCGTACCCCAGCAGCACGAGCTTCCACGTCAGCCGGCCCTGATTCGCTGCTTTGTTGATCTCGACTGCATTCTCATCTGGCATGCCCGGCGCAGCCTTGGTCCTGGCTTGCATGTAATGTTCGAATGAGGCCGGCAGCTCGGGCTTGAGTTGCCGGATGCCGGCTTTGCCGGCCGAAGAATCCGCGAGTTCGCCCGTGTTCGTGTAGAACTTGTTGCCCTTCGCCACGGCGTCGGTGGCCGCATCGAACTCGGTGCGGAGCTGCCGGGGGAGGAAGTACTGATAGATCGAAACCGGATTGCGGACGCCTACCTCGATCATGACGAACATCAGCACGAGGCCGATGAGTGTCGATATCGCCAGCGAAACCTTGAGCCTGTAGACCAGCAGGCCTATCAGCATCGCTATGAGCATCAACGAGAAGACCGGTATCACGGCCTCGGGGTTGATGTCGCTGAACAGGATGGCGACTACGTGCGCGAAAACGCCCATCGCCAGCGCGAGCAGGAAGAAAACGATGAGCAGGAAGAGGAGCCGCCCGCGCCGGCCCAAGACCGTTTCGGTGACGGTTGCCACGGACTGGCCCCTGTTTCGTATCGAGATGAACAGCGATGCGAAGTCGTGCACTGCTCCGATGAAGATGGAGCCGAAGATCACCCAGAGGACGCCGGGCAGCCATCCCCAGATGACGGCGATGGCGGGCCCCAGGATCGGCCCCAGGCCCGCAATCGACGCGAAGTGGTGCCCGAACAGGATGCTCGGCTTCGTCGGCACGTAGTCGATTCCGTCCTCCTGCTCCTGGGCGGGTGTCGGACGCGACGGATCGATGCGCAGTATCCGGGTCGCTATGAATCGTCCATAAACCGCATAGCCCACGACCAGCGCGCCTATCGAGATGAAAGCCGCCCAGAGTGCGTTCATCAGCCTTTGCTCCTTGCTTGGGTGTCAGGAAGAGGAAAGGAGAAAGGAGAAAGGAGAACAGGTGACAGTTGACAATCTGAACCTTTCGACTGATCAACTGTTCAACTGTTCAACTGTTCCATCCTTCAGTGGTCATTCGCGTGTTGTCCGTCTCGATCACTTTCTTCATCCTGGTTGAAAGCATCGAGCCGTCGTAATCGAGCTGCTTCAGGAACAGCTCTGCGGCCCGCCTTTCATCGCCGCGGGCTATCGCAACGAGGCCTCGGAGGTACTCGATCAGCGGAAGCATGTCCTTGAAGGCTTTGTTCGCGGCCGTTTCGGCAAAGACCGCGTCGGCCTCGTCGAGTTCGCCATTGTATAGTAAAGCAGTGCCCAGGTAAAGCTGTGCGAATCCGGCAAACGGGTCATCCTTGCCGACCGTGCGGAGGATTTCTGCGGCTTCAGCCGGCTTGCCCCATGGTATCATCGTGGCTGCGAGGGCGACGGCCGCTTCCGTGGCTCGATCGTCCTTCGCGCGCGCTTTTTCGAAAAATGCGGCGGCGGATGCGTAGCGGCCATCTTCCATCAGGTCTTCGCCGCTGGCGATGAGTTTCGCAGCCGGCCAGTCATCATCGGGCGCATCCGGCGGCTCGTCTTCGACCGGCGGCGCGAATATGAAAGACGTCTTCGCGGGGTCATTCTGCATCAGGTGGGCTTCGATCCTGGCGAGGATCATCGCCTGGACGAGGGCGTTGTCGGTCATCTCGGTTTCGAGCAGCGTGCGGCAGGCATTGGCGACGTCTCCGTGCCCCATTCTGACGAGCGCCCGGAGCGAATGGCCCAGCGGGTTCTTCCTGTTGAGTTCGAGACCGCCCATCGCCGCCTGGTCGGCGTCGTCCCAGCGGCCGACCCTGGACAGGACAATCGCCAGGCTGAACCGATGCGCCGGGTTCTTCGAGTCGGCCTCGATGGCGGCCTCGAGCCGTTCGGTGGCCCTGTCGAACTCGCCTGCGCGGCTGAGTGCAAGGCCGTACTGGGCGTGCGCCCGTCCATCGGACGGGTCGGCCTCGATTGCCGCCTCGAACGCCGTCCACGCAGCGTCCCACTTCTTCCTGCGCGCGAGCTTGAGAGCACGTGTGAGCCGGGCTGTTGCGCGGGATGATATCAGCATCTTTTCAAGCAAGGGCGTCATCTCCCGGTGGTGCGTGTTCGCTTGGCTTCCCCGGTTCGGCGGGCAGGCTGGGGCCTGATCCATACGTTCCTGATATTGTGGCCCTTGATGGCGGTTTCCCTTACGATGCCCCAGGGGAATGCGCGAGCGAGAGAGCCATCTTTCCACTCGAACCTGTCGGCTGCGATGGCGAGAACGAGTTTCGGCTGCGGCGCCAGGTTCAGCAGGCGCGTCAGGTCAATCAACACGATATCGGCGGGGCCGAGTTCCACCCGGCAGAGTCCGCGACGTTTCGCGCCGGCTGGCCCCGCCGGGTCTCCGGCGTCCACTGCGACCGCCAGCACGACGCGTGAGTCATCCCTGGCAGCCGCGCGGCAGTCAAGCCGCGCCTCGATCGCCGGATCGGGCGATACCGTAGTCGGCGCAGGGCTCATCATCGGCCGCTCTCCGCAGCGGATCAGGCCCATTCCCTGTGAGCCAACCGACGGCACCAGCCGGCCGTTCGCCCGGGTGATGAGTTTTGCCAGGAACTGGCCCGGCACGACGTCGTGATACACACCAGTCCCTACAGGCGGTGCGCTCAGCTTCCAGCGCAGCCCGCCGAGCCTGCCGGCGTCAAGCCACATCAGCCGCGCGTCGAGCATCAGCCAATCCTTCAGGCCGGTACCGGTCTCGACTGCCGGCGCCGTGTACGCAAACGAGCTGACCGAGGCGGTTCTCGGCGTTATCGACGCCGACTTGCAGCCCACAGCCGCCAGCAGGATAGCCGCCCAGATACCGAAGCTTCGTGATATCGCTTTTTCGTTCATACAATCCAATCAAGAAGGGGAACCACGGATAAACGCGGATAAACGCTGATAATTGAGAATCTGCATCTGTGTTCATCTGTGTTCATCTGCGGTTTCATAAGACAAATCCAATCAAGAAAGGGAACCACAGATAAACGCTGATAATCAAGAATCTGCATCTGTGTTCATCTGTGTTCATCTGTGGTTTCATAAGACAGATCCAATGACAACAGGAACCACAGATAAACGCGGATAAACGCTGATAATCAAGAATCTGCATCTGTGTTCATCTGCGGTTTCCAAAGACAGTCAAGTAACAGTCCGGAAGCGAACCGTATCTGCGACGGTGCGATAGCCGAGCGTTTGCGCCAGCCGGAGCGACGGTACGTTGCCGGCGGTGGCCGTGTAAATCGGTATCCGGCCCTTCGAGATCAGCCATTCTGTCGCAGCCGAGACGACGGCCGTCGCTATCCCATCACCCCGAAACGCGGGATCGGTGATGACTTCGTTCACCTCGCTGCAACGTCGCGTGCGCCTGAGAACATCGCACTTCGAGACCAGGCGGCCATCACTAATGACCACCCAGGCGGCCTGCGCCGCAACTGCCTGTTCGAATGCTCGCTCAACCCGTACCTGGTCCGACCACAACCGGCAGCGTGCGAATGCGTCGTTCATCGACGGATCGAAGCTCTCGACGCGATCATCCGGCCGCGGGTGGAAGTCCTCCGGCCGCACGCTCATTCGCACAAAGGGCGCCAGCGGGCGAATCTGCACGTGCAGGCCGATATGGTGCGCGATCCAGGGCGAATCCGCCTCGATATCCACTTCACCGTGCGGCAGCCGCCGCATCAGCGCGTGCAGGCCAGCAAAATGCCAGGCCATCACCAGCACCTCGGACGACGACGGCTGCCCGCGAAGGAGCATCACTGCCGACGGAGTATCGGTATCATCGACGAAAACGCTCCACTGCGCCGCCGACTCGATGTGCCTTATCAGATAGTGATAACGCACCTCGTCAGCATACAGCAGCTTCAGCGCCGCCTCTGTCGCGATCTCATCCATAGCATCACTGACCCACACTATATCAGCGCCAGGCGAATCGAGTCAAGGTGCGAATTGGCCGTTTGCTTCCTATGAGATGCGACGGCGGATCGGTAATGTGCCGCAAATCAAGAAAAGCAACCACGGATAAACGCTGATGAACGCTGATTATTAGCACTACAACGCTGCTTTCTGTCATTCTGAGGCGCGAAGCAACGAAGAATCTTTCGAGCTGTAAATGCAGTGCGTACCAACGCTTCTGCAACGGGAGCTGTTCGACAATGACCTCGCCGAGGTCAGGGCCGACGACGGCGTGCGATACATTCTGCGGCGCAATCCGTTCCGCGCGAGCGAGATCCGTGCGACCCGCGACGACAAACTCCGGTCGCTGCGCAAGTTCGCCGACAGCCGGACGCGGTATCTCGCCGAGCATCCCCGGGCGAAAGTTGAAGTGGCGCTGCGCAACACAGCCCGCCGGTGCGAGAAGTTGCGGCTCTCGGACTGG
Source organism: Planctomycetota bacterium (assembly GCA_030614245.1). Taxonomy (GTDB): domain Bacteria; phylum Planctomycetota; class PUPC01; order JABMSA01; family JAUWKK01; genus JAUWKK01. The sequence goes on from JAUWKK010000177.1 coordinate 6,212, forward strand.
GCGAGTGTGAAGGCGGAGGGCCGAAAGATCAGCGTCTCGGTCGACGCCGCCCGCGTGACGCTGCCCGAAGCTCTGCCGAACAAGGGGGTAATTGTAGCC
>JAUWKK010000376.1 GCA_030614245.1 Planctomycetota bacterium
CCGTACACGCAGTGGTGACTCAGGGTCGCGCTGCTGTCGTCTTCCGCGGCTATTCCGGTCACGTTGAGCGCTACAATGTTGTTCCTGATGGTGGTGGCGGAGGAACCGTAGCAGAGGATGCCGTTGCCGTTGGCCGTCATCGCGTTGTTCCTGATGGTGGGAGAGGACTCATGGCAACGGATGCCCGCGCCCCTGTCGGGGTAATCGTAGTTGGCTCCCCCAGTGATCGTGAAACCATCCAGAATGGTCGAGGTATCTTCCCCACCATGGAAGTAGAACCCCAGATGTGGCTCCTGGTAACTCCCCTCGCAATCGATAATGCAATTCTCCGGCCCATTCTGTGACATGACCGTTATCGCTTTGCCCAGGAAATCGATATCCCGGTTACCGTCACCGGTATAGGTGCCATCGCGCACGACGACCGTATCCTCATCGGCAGCCGCGTAAATCGCCTCTTGAATCGCATCGAACGGATGCTCAATGCTGCCGTCCTCGAGCGGATCGCTGACGGACGGATCGCCCGGTCGGGGATCTCTTGGCGCGTCATCATCGACGTAGATCGTCTCGCCCGCAAGAGCAACACCACAAGCCAGCACAAATACCGCAGAGCAGAACATCACAGAGCGCATCACGCATCTCCTCTTGCTATGGAGCCAATCGCCGTTCAACTGCTCTTCGCATATATTCTCTCAGGCGCCCAGATAAACCTGAAAGCACCAACTTTCGACGGCCGCGCGCGAGCCAAGCATCCATGCCGCAGCCGCTATATGTGAGTCTACAGACCGCATGCACGGCTGTCAAGTGAAATCTCTTGTAATATTTGCGTGCTTTTCAGCGATCGGTTCCTACATCCGTTCGACGGCCTTCTGCATCTTCTCGCGGCTGGCGTGTCTGAGGCGGGCCGGCGTGCCGCAAGAGCTCGAACCGCAGGCGCGACGCCCATACGCGTCCGTCTGACTATCAACGGCAAGCTCTTCAATCTCGAGAAGATACTCGCACTGCCCAGCGACAAGCTGCGGTTCCAGGTGCAGTACAGCCGCCGGCAGGTTGCCGATTGAGTATGCATTCAGCCTCCGCAGCCTCTTGTTCATTCGACGCGGGATGTCTATAATCTCGTTTGATGATTGCTATTGGAGGCAAGACAGCGTCCGGTTGCCTGTGCGTCCTGGCCGTAGCCATGAGCAGCTTGAGCGTCGGCGCGACGGTTTACGTGGCTCCCGGCGGGGATGGGTCCGCCCCGCAGTCGGGCGATCGCCGCACGGCGTTTTCGACGTTAGGCGCGGCCGCACGCGTGGCCCGGGCGGGCGATACGATCGAGGTCTTCCCTGGCGAATACGTCGGACAGGTGACGCTGCGCGACGGCGTCACTCTTCGCGGCCGTGAGCCGATGCCGGTGGTGCGCGCGAAGGGTGATCCTGTCCTGCACGTCGGTTCCAACGTCACAATCGAGAACCTTCACCTCATCGGTGTCGATGGCGAGGCGGTTGTCTATTGTTCGTATCGCAAGCGAAACATCACCGTGCGCGACTGCGTCATTGAGGGCGGCAGGACAGGCGTTTCGGCTACCGCCACTTCGGGGATGAGTATCATCCGCTGCATCGTTCGCGGCAATCGTAAAGCCGGCATCGAGCTCGACGCCGGACCCGGCGAGCCCAACCGTATAACCGCCTGCTCTATCTATCGAAACGGTCTAAACGCTCTGACACTGAGAGGCGGAGGCAAATGGCGTAGCGAGAGCAATACGATTGCTTTGAATGCCGCCGACGGGATCAACATCGACCGCTGCGCGCCGGTCATATTGAACAACATAATCGCCCATAACTCGCGCTACGGTATCTGGGAGGGAGTGCGGAAGTGCATCCCAGAGGTAAGGCACAACGTATTCTTCGCCACTCCGGCCGGCGCCTGCCGGCAGGCAACGAAAGCCACGCCTGTTGATATTCGCGGCTTGAACACTTTGCGCGGCAACTGCAACAGTAACGCCGATATCGACCCGCAGTTCGCATCGGTTGTGCCGGGACGTGAGGATCTGCGTCTGCGGGAGGGTTCGCCGGCATTGAGTGCCGGGCGCCTGGGTGCCGGCGTGGGGGCCGGGGACGCATGGCGTCTTCGACGCATAGGACCGCCCCCGCACGTTCCCGATCCGCCCTGGCGCGTGACGGTGGCCGATGCAATGACGTTGATCCCGAGGGAACCGTCCTGGTGCGACCTCCCGGACAGGAAGATCGTCAGCCTGAGCGCCGCGCGGGGCGAGACGGCGTCTTTTCAGATAGCCGCGATTCCGTTATCCGATGATACCAGGAGGTGGCGGGTAGAACTGCCGGAGCTTGTCGGGCCCGGGATCGAGAAGCTGGACAATATCAGCGTTTCCTACGTCGGCTACGTTCGCCGCACTCACAGTGGTGCGCACGGCCGATTGAGCCGCTGGCTGATCGCGCGCGGCGGCAACCGCTGGCAGCCGGATGCACTCCTCGACGAGCCGCCCGTCGCGCGGCCCGGCATGGTTCAGACCGTATGGGTCGGCATCAGCATCCCGCCGACCGCCGTCCCCGGCGAATACATCTCCACGGCGAGCGTTACGGCGCCGTCCGCGGCGCCGCCGGAAGTCGAACCGCCTCTTGGAAAGTTGAACAGTGGAACAGTTGAACAGTCGAGAGATTCAGATCGTCTACTGTCACCTGCTCTACTTTCTCCTGTTCTAAAGGTAATCATCCGCCTGCGCGTCTACAAGTTCAGCATTCCGAACGGGCAGACGATCCCAGCGGCATTCGACTATTCGCCGGGCGCTCTGCGGAACGAATACGGCGACAGGTCGCAGGCGGCCCGCAAGTGGCTCTACGACGATATGCTGTCGCATCGGATCGCTCCTCTTCTGTATCTGGAACCGGCATCCGCCGGTTTCGAGGCCCGCGCGCGCGAGCACCAGGCCCGCGCCGAGCGCCGCTGAGCGAGCGAGAGGCCCTGGCTGGTGCTATCGTTGCACGACGAACGCCTCGGCGGCGTCCGCTAGCTGCTCG
>JAUWKK010000159.1 GCA_030614245.1 Planctomycetota bacterium
GCGTCCTGCATCTCCTCGCTCATCTTCTCGCGTCTTCGGTTCCAGATTTACAAACACTCCAACTACAAGGCACATCTCGACAGCCAGACCATCTTATCTGCGTTCATCTGCGTTCATCTGCGGTTCCACATGAACACACATAATGAGAAGACGCCACATCTCCACAGCCAGACCATCTTATCTGCGTTCATCTGTGGTTCCACTTCCTATCGGAACAGAGCAACCGACCCATGAATCCTCGAGGATGCTTGAGAACTGCACGCGTACATGCTATACAATAACGCTGAATCGCCGCTGCCGTGGAGACGCACGTGCCAGAGCAAGAATACGAGCGACACTCGATACTGGTCAAACATCACCGGAAGGGCCGGCGCATCGACAGCTACCTGTCGAGCCGCTTCCCGCACGTCTCGCGCACGTACTTGCAGAAGCTCATCCGCCGGGGAATGGTGCGACTGAACGGTGGGAACGTCAAGGCCAGTGCCGAGATCGCGCACGGCGATGTTATCGATATCGAGCTGCCCGTCAGGATCCGACCGTCCCAGTTCGCCGAGGACATACCGCTCGACATTATTTACGAGGATGACGACTTCCGGGCGATCAACAAGCCCGCGGACATGGTGACGCACCCCGCGAAGGGCCATTCGCGCGGCACGCTCGTCAACGCGCTCCTGCACCACTGCAACTGGACGCCCGACGACCCGGACGACCTCAGGCCGGGCGTCGTCCACCGCCTCGACAAGAATACGACCGGCATCATGCTCTTTGCGAAGCACGAACTGTCGCAGAGTCGCATACAGCAGCAGTTCCAGGACCGCACGATCTTCAAGTCATACCTCGCAATCGTGCAAGGCGATCCGCAGGTCGACGAGGACGAGATCGTGCTCCCGCTCGCGCGGCATCCGTATCACCGCAAGCGGCGGGCGGTCGATCACACCGATGGGGTGGAGGCGCGGACAGTCTACATGGTGAAGGAACGTTTCGGCGATTTCGCACTGGTCGAGTGCCGGCCTAAGACGGGCAGGACGCACCAGATCCGCGTGCATTTGGCCGCCATTTGGCATCCGGGTGCGTGCGACGTCACCTATGGGGCGCGGCTGCCGGCAATCTGTCGTTCGCATCTCCACGCCGCCCCGGCAGCCGAGAACGAAGAGCCGCTGATGCAGCGGACAGCCTTGCACGCGTGGCAGATCGAGCTTAACCACCCCACGACGAGCGAGCGCGTCCGCTTCGAGGCGCCCCTGCCCGCTGACTATGCCGCCTTTCTGAATGAACTGCGCATCCGAGGCCCGCTGAAACGAAAGGATAGCGAGTGAGCCGCTGCAAACTGATGACGCTCGTAGTCATGGCGCTTGCCGGGGTCGCGGTGCGTTATGCTTCCGCTGCCCGCGTTCGAGTTCCAATGGGCAGGGTCCCTGCCGTACAGCATGGAATTATCGAGCTTCGCGCCGGGCTCGAGCGGGCTGGGCTTCAGATCGTGGCCGATGGTGGAGCCCGCGCCGATCTGACGATCAGCGTCAGGGTCGCGGATGCCGGAACCCCTGCTGACGTCGTGCCAGAGGCGGCGGAGTCATTCGCCGTGCGCGGCGGAGACGATTCCATTGAGGTGGTCGGCCGGGATCCCGTCGGTGCGATGTATGCGTGCCTGGAACTGGCCGAGATGCTCGCAGACGGCCGGGAGTTGCGGGAACTGGCGGATCTGAAGCTGACGGCCGAGCCGTTCACGAGCGTCCGCGGAATTGCGCTGATGCTCGACAGGGCCGGGCTTGAAGAGCCGCGCGAATGGTTCAGGTATTCGACCTTCTGGCAGAAGTATCTCGACTTCCTGGCGCGCTGCCGCTTCAACTGGCTCGAAATTCACGCGGGATACGATAGTGCGAAGGGCGAGTTCTTCGATGCATTCGATCTGCTGATCGGCCGGCGTAACGCGCATGCGAAGCCGAACATCGGAGCGCTCCGACGTGCCGTTCGAATGGCGCATCGCCGGGGCCTGCGAGTTGCATTCTTCGTCCGGGGCGGCCCGGCAGACGAACTCGAGCTCGCCGGTAAGCTTCGCGTCCTGCTGAATGCCTGCCCGCAGATCGATGCCGTCGGATTCGAATCGATAGCGACCGGAGCACCACTGGAAGCGGCAGGCGGGCGGCTCGTGATTCTGACGCCCCACCAGGGTGATCGTGCCGCAATCGCTGGGCTGCCCGGGCGGCTTCGGGTCAATGCTCCTTTCGACGGCGGCGCGCTCTGCCTGCCGTATCAGATTCCAGTATGGATGGGCGATCCCGCCGAGTCGTATCGCGACCTGACGGGCTACCCTCGGAACTACGGGCTTGTCTGGCGGATGTCATGCGGCCAGGTTCACCGCGTGTTTGCGTGGGCGGATTACGAGTTTATCCGCCGGTCGGTGCTGGCCGGCAGGCTGGGCGAGGCCGACGGCTTCGTGCTCGAGCCGCCGATGGCCTTGACGAGCCCGGGCGAACGCATAGATCGGAAGCACAAGCTGCACGACTGGGTCTTCGAGCGGAACGCGCGGGCGTACGAGCTGTTCGGGCGGCTTGGCTACGACCCCGATGGCTTCAAGGATCGATGGCCCGATCGGTTGTCGGCGACGTTTGGAGCGAAGGCCGGGCGTTTGATCGGCGACGCCGCGGCCCGCGCGAGCCGCCTGGTGCCGACGATCGCCGCCGCACATTCTCAGGGATTCGGCCCCCGGAACGCACCGGAGTTGACGCTCGGCGGCGATGGATTGAGCGGATATGTGAGCATCGGGCCGCTCGACACGACTTCAATGATGTCCATTCCCGAGATGGTCGGCAATCACCTGAACGGCGTCTCGACGGGCAAGGTATCACCGTGGAAGATAGCATCACTGCTAATCGAGGAGTCATACGCGGCGAGCGAGGCGATCCAGTCGGCGTCTGCGGCGATCCCCGATGGAGCAGAGACGCCCGGGCCGGAGGTGCTGGAGCGATTCGAATGCCTGCGGATGGACATCCATGCCGTTGCCGCACTTGCGGGCTATCACGGGCGGAAGATGCTGGCGGTGATAGATTATGAGATGTTCCGTCAAGCAGGCGATAGCGAGCGGCTCCAGATGGCGCGAGGGCAGCTAACGCTCGCGCATCGCTGGTGGAAAACTCTCGCCGAGGTGGCGGGGGCTCACTACAGGGCCGCTGCGGGATTCTCGTGGGCGGCTGAGGGCAAGAAACTGTCGGCGGAGACGGATAAACTTGCAGCAGCCGAGGCGAAGTTCGAAAAACAGACTCCAGGGCCGGGGCAACCGCCGATCATCGGTAACGTTCCCATAAGAAGGTTCGCTGCGAATTGCCGGTTTGCGTTCACGGCGAGCGTCAGGTGTGCCGGGACGCCGAGAGTGACAGCCTATTACCGCCGCAGCGGCGAGGGCGAGTTCAATGAGATCGAGATGGAACAGGCACGCAAGAACAGCTACGTAGCGCGCGAGGCAGTCGCGATCGGCGCAGAGCCGGTCGAGTATTACCTCGTGGCCACGAGCGGCGGCGTTACAGTCACGCTCCCGGAGCGAGGCGCTGAGCAGCCGTTTGTCGTGCGTCCGGCAACCGACAGCGACCCGCCGGTGATTAAGCACGGCCCGGTTGACATCAAGCCGCCCGCCCGGAATGCGGTTATCGCAGCCCGGATAACCGATGCGGCGGAGATCGAATCGGCGGTCGTCTGGTTCAAGCCGCTTCCACAGAGGCTGTCGTGGCAGATGATGGTGCTCGACGAAGGCATCGACGGCGTCCGGCAAGTATCGATCCCCGTGACTCCCGAGGGGGTGATGTATTTCATCGAGGCGAGCGATGCAGACGGAAACGTATCGCGCCTGCCCGACGTCCGCAAGGCTGCACCGTACATTGTTATCCCCGCGTGGGCTCCGGCCGAACAGCAGGCGAAAGACACCGAAGTTCCGCCCGCCCCGAAAGAGCCGCCGACAGAGCCGCAGTGATGCGAGCCGCGTGCCGGGTGTCTTCCTCAAACTCTAAGAGTCTGTATCCAGATCGTGGGGTATGCTGGACAACCGAGATCCAGAGGCAATGGATGTTTCCAACCCGGATCGCATGCAAGCTGATTCTTGGCCGCGTAGCGGCCAAGGGATAAAGCCTGGGGCTTCAGCCCCAGGAATCAGACAGTATAATAGCTGTGCCCTGAAGGGGCACGGCAAATGTTCCTTTCCTCCGCCCCTTCAGAGCGGATTCCGTGTTGTCGTTCTCAACCTGGGGCTCGAAGCCCCCGGCTACATGCCTCCCGGCTCTCAGCGGCTCCGCAGCGAAGAGACCAGGCCCCTCCCGGGCCTCCCGAAAGCTGACGCTCACCATCGCGCCTGCCCGCCAGCAATTCTTCGCCAGCCCGAGCATTAAACACATCCTCACATTCGCGGCACACAAGATACCCCACGATAGGGAGTCAGACTCAAACTCTCACGGGCTCTTGACTTCGGCGCCTGCTCGTGGATAATGGCCGATCCGCCGATTGTAGCCCACCCTGATGTTTCCGGGGACGCGACTGTATGGCCCTTGAAGGCGAACTGTCGTTCATTACCGATCCTGAAGGTCTGACGCTCCGAGGCGTGCTCGGCATTCGCCGGCTAATCTCTTATCGCAATTTCCTGAACATCCTCGTCAAGGGCTCCGACGAGCCGCTGATGGGCAGGCTGGTTCACGCCGAGATAAACGATTACGGCGGGAACATTCTCGGGCGCATCGGAGCCGACTGGAGCTTCTCGTGCGACATCAACAAGGCCAACATTGCATCGATGCACGAGTTCGTCTTCCGCATGACTTACAAGGGCAGGGAGCCCGTGGATGTGAACTTTTCAGCGGAGGTGATCCTGGAATCCGAAGGCGAGCCGCGATGGATGGTGCCGGGGGTATTCTACAAGCACGGCCGCCCCGCCTCGGATGAAGCGGCCCCGAATTACAGGGCCTTCCGCTCCGACAGATCCTCGCACCCCGGTGTTTTCGGATGGACGGAACGCTCGATGGCGTGCCTGACCCTCGGCGAGCAGATCAATGGCCGCGTCACAGGCGTTTACTTCCGCAGCGACGGCGAAACCAAGGCCATCGGAGTGCACTTCCCTTGCCGCGAGAAGCCCGACGCACCGGGCGTCGGCAATCCCGCCCCGAACTCCGATGACATCGACTGGCTGCACGTCGAGCCGAATGACAAGTTTCAACTGCGATTCAAGCTCTACTTCGGCCCCGGCAACCTGCACAAGTACAACGACGTATTGCGGGACCGCTACTATCAGGATACGCGGACCCACCACTGCCATCCACGGCTGGAAGCCCTCGAGGTCTGCGACCTGGCCGTCGAGAGCCTGCTGAAGCGGCATTACGATCCAACGCGCGCCGTGCTCTACGAGACGAGCGCTTTCGATCTCGCCGCCATCGATTCGAGTGAAGACACACTTGATCTGGCAGACACATCCTGCGCGCACGCGCTGCTGTGGTACGGCCGGAAATTCGCTAATACCGACTGTACCGAAGCGGCCGTCAGCCTGCTGGACAAGACCGCGTCGGGCCTGGCTCCGGCGGGGACATTCTGGCCGAAGCTGCGGACAGACGGCGCATGGACTGCCGAAGAAGGCAATCGGCTCGGCGCCTGGAGAGCCGCCGAGACTACTCTCTTCCTCGCCCAGGCGTTCGCTCGCGAGATGAAAGCCGGTAACGCGCATCCAGCCTGGGAGCGCGCCGTCCTGAGCAGTCTCGATTTCGTGCGCGCTATCCAACGCGACGACGGGGGCCTGGGATCGAGCTACGACGCCGGCACGGGCGAAGTAACAGACTGGGACGGCGCCGCCGGACTGCTCTGGGTGGCCGCACTGATCGAAGGATACCGCTTCTCCGGCAACTTCGACTACCTGCAGGCCGCTACATTAGGAGGCCAGTATTACGCCCGTTTCGTCGAAGACGAGTGTATCTTCGGCGCCGACGGCCGGTTCGCAGGAACTCCATCATCAGTGGACGGATACAATGGACTGCTGGCCTACATGAGGATGTACCAGGAGGATGCAAACGCGCAATGGCTCAATCTGGCCAAGCGCACGGCCGACTGGATAATGACCTTCCGCTGCTGCTACAACGCAGCCTTTTCGGCTGATACGATACTGGGCCGGCACGATTTTCGCACGCGAGGCGCAGACATCGCGGCGCCGGCTCGCCCAGGCGGGCAGGGAGGGGCATACCTGCACAGCCGCGGCCTCGTCTGCCATGGCGAGCTCGTCGAGCTCGGCCACCACTTGGGGGACGGATACTACCTCGAGCGGGCCCGGGACGGGCTGCAGTGTTTCAGGCAGTTGATCGCGTGCAATGAAGGCGATTTCGGGGCGCACAAGGGGATGGCGCCGGGCCGCTTCTACCACACCCACGCTCAGGGTCCCAAGGGCGAGGTGGGACATTTTGCCAGCGCATCCTGCACGGGCCTGGTGCTCTACGCAAATATGTGGGATATCGAGCACACGCCTGCGGCTGGTTAGCCGGCGCGGCATCACCTCGAGCCGCCATCTCCACGTCCAAGCTCTGCTTGAACGTGCCTGCCCCACGAAGGAATTGCACGTCTTCGCATGTCTCATGCCGTGGATGTCGCCACGAGCAGGGTCTCGCCGGCTTCGAGCCGGATCGGACTGGCCGGCCTGATGCGCAGTTCGCCACCATCCGCCTTGAAATCGACCGGTATCTCGCCGCCACTGTCCTTGACGACGACTTCCGCCGCTGCTGCGCCGGCGGGCAGTTCGAATACCAGCTCGCGGATATCCACCCTGCCGTAC
>JAUWKK010000113.1 GCA_030614245.1 Planctomycetota bacterium
ACAATAACCACCGGCCTCAGGTATAGCGGCTCTGCACATTTGGCGGCGGAGGGCCGGTCTTAAATGGATTCTGCGGAGGGGGGGGCGGAGTGAGTTTCCACAAACTCGACAGAGACGGCCGGCAGATGCTGGGCAAGCTGCTGAGCGGGGAGATTGAGTTGGACGAAGGCGAAGCAACCGTCAAGGAGGCGACGTAATGCCGGATATCGATTTGACACAGGCAGAGGCGGACGAACTGGTCGCGATGGCCAAGGTCAAGGCCAACGATGACAGATGGGACTACCCGGGCACGGGCGGGGCGATCACCGTTCCGTTGACATCACAGAACAAGCGGGAGCATTTCCTGCTGGACATTAGTCGCGGCCGCATCGATCTGCTCAAGGGCAAGTATCAGAACCGAGGTCGCCACGTCGTAGTTCTGGTCCGCCTCGATTTCGGCGGGCCTCCGCACCGCAACCCTGACGGCAAAGAGGTCGCTTGCCCTCATCTGCACGTCTACCGAGAGGGGTACGGAGACAAATGGGCCGTGCCGGTTCCCGCCGAGAACTTCCCGAACATCGAGAACCCGTGGCGCACGCTGGGCGACTTCATGCGTTACTGCAACATCATCGATCCGCCAACAATCAATCGAGGGCTTTTCACATGATTAACGACGTGCAAGAGCTTCTGGATCGCTACTGGGCTTGGCTGAAGGACAAGACCCTGCTGCGCGATGTCGGGAGTGACTGGGTCGAGATCACGACGCCGCATCTTGACCGGCACAACGACTATCTGCAGATTTACGCCAAGCGCGAGGGCGATTCAATAATTCTCACGGATGACGGGTACATCATCGAGGACCTTACGCAGGGCGGATGCAAGCTGGACAGCCGGAAACGGCAATCGCTGCTTAAGATGACGCTGGCAGGCTTCGGCGTCGAGCAGAACCATGGCCGATTAGAGGTTCGCTCGACGCCGGAGAGCTTCCCGCTCCGTAAGCACAGCCTCGTTCAGGCCATGCTGGCGGTCAACGACCTTTTTTACTTAGCCATGCCGATGGTCGCCAGCCTGTTCTACGAAGACGTGGTGAACTGGTTGGACGCCTGCGACATCCGCAACACGCCGAACCTGAAGTTCACGGGTAAGAGCGGCTATGACCATTTGTTCGACTTTGTCATTCCTAAATCACGCCTACAGCCGGAGCGGATTATCCAAACCATCAACCGCCCGAGTAAAGAAACTGCGGAAGCGATGGCGTTCAAGTGGATCGATACGAAGGATGTAAGGCCGCCGGAATCGCGCGCTTATGCCATGTTGAACGACGGGGAGCAGAAGGTGCCATCCGGCGTTATCGAAGCGCTGGAGAATTACGATATTCTGGCCGTATTATGGACCCAGCGTGAGAATGTGCGGGTGGAGTTGGCGGCATGACGGCATACATCAACGAAGCACTCATGCTTTACCGCCCTCCTCCGCAAGCACGGAGCGAAGGAGGAGTAGAGCCTGAGCAGAGACTTGCCACAGCCGCACTCAGGGCTTACAGGCTGAAGGAATACCCTCCCCCCCCTCTCCCTATTCCACCGTCACCTTCGGTGGATTGATGAGATCGGCGGCTCCTTAGCCGAGCAACTTACACGTCGCAGATCTCAATCGCCTGCGTGAGCGACTTGAGCTTGTTTTTCCTTCTGGGGATGAATTCCTGGGCGACGTAGCCCTTGAAACCCTTGTCGGCGATCGCACGCATTATGGCCGGATAATACAACTCCTGCGTCTCGTCGATCTCATTCCGGCCGGGCACGCCGCCGGTGTGGTAGTGGGCGATGTATCCGAAATTGTCGCGGATCGTGCGGATGATGTCGCCCTCGTCGATCTGCATGTGATAGATATCATACAGCAGCTTGAAGTTCTCGGAACCTACCTTCTTGCATAGCTCGACGCCCCAGGCCGTGCGATCGCACATGTAGTCCTTGTGGTTCACCTTCGAGTTCAGCAGCTCCATGCAGATGGTGACTTTCTTCCGCTCGGCGTAGCCGACTATCTGCTTGAGCGCGATGACGCAGTTATCGAGTCCGACGTCGTCGGCCATTCCGCCGCGATTGCCGGAGAAGCAGATGACGTTCGGGAATCCGGCCTCGGCGGTGGCGTCGATGCTCTTGCGGATGGCGTCGAGGCAGCCCTTGTGGTTCTCCTTGCGGGTCAGGCCCCTGCCGATACCGTGGCTGGGCGTCATCGCGCAGATCAGGCGGTGTTTCTTCAGGATCGGCCAGTCCCCGGGCCCGACGAGTTCGACGGACTTGATGCCTATCGATGCGGCGTGTTGCGCGAGCTTCTCGAGCGGCATCCCGTAGCACCACTTGCAGACGGAGTGGTTGATCCGGCCCTTGAGCTTCTTCGGCTCGGCTCCGCGAACGCCCGCCGCCGCGGCCACAAGACCGGCCGCCCCTGCGAGCATCGCACGGCGGCTCACGCCGGCAGCGCTTCGGCAATCATCTTGATTCTTCATCTCGCGATCCTTTCGTAAAAGCTCATTCCGAAGTCTCAGCCTGTTTCTTCTCAGATTCGAGCTGCTCCCACCAGAGCGAGTGGTGTCTCTGTGCCCAGCCCGCACTGACGCGGCCCGCGAGCAGCGCCGCCCAACTCACCGGCTTGAAGAGCAGCGCCCAGTATACGCTCTTGAGCATCCTTATCAGCAGGATGAGCGTGCTGTAGCGGTGGATCTGAAACAGCACGTCCATCCCATACTGGCTGAATATAGGATACATATTCAGGATGCTCGACAGGATGACGACGACGCCCAGGGCGGTGCTGGACCAGAACGTCAGCTTTTCGGCGGTATCCAGGCGGCCCGCGGGCATGTCCTCAAGTTTCCCGCAGAAGCCGCCGCATTTGCGGATCCACTGCTTCAGCCATGCAACGTCATGCTTGCCCAGCCGGCACTCATCGGCCCTTACTACGGCCATCACCGACAGGCTGACTGCGAACAGCCCCGCCGCAGTGCAGTGCAGCATAAGCAGATAGCCGTCGAGCTTCCCGTGGTGAATGACGGCCGGCCCGAAGCCCGTGATCGCCAGCACTGCGAAGCTCAGCCCGACTGCAAGGCGCAGAATCTGCTCGAACGGGCTGAACCGGCGGATATCCGCAGCTTCGCCCGCCAGTTCCGGATGACGCGGGCCTACTGCGAAGTAGTGCAACGCCATCCCCACGATGCAGACGCCTATTGCTATCGTTGCTATGATCGGAAACATTCCGCCGGCACCTCCAAAACGTGATGATGTTGAGATCCGTTCCGCGAGAAGCTCAACAGCCATCCTTCCGCCTGTAGCCCGTCAAGCCCGCCATGAAGTAGAAGCCGAGCACGCCGGCCATTATCGCGGCCGACGCCAGGCACGTGGGCTTGAATATCGGACGGAACATGAACGACAGGGCGAAGAGCTTCTGGAAGAGCGTGTCCTGCCCCTCGAACTCGGCCATCGGCTTCGTAATCGGCTTCCCTTCGGGCGAAAGTGCATCGAGCTTCACTTCGGCGAAGAAGAAAGGCGAGTCTATTGAATGGCACTCGGTGCAGTCCTTTGCGCCGAGCGCCTGCGCTGCCGGGCGGACGTCGTGCGCTATCGGCCAGTCCATAGGCTCGCCCGCTTTGGCCGGCGATACCGACAGCCCAGGGCTTCGTGGGGCAGGCTTTCCAGCCTGCGGGTCCGCCAGTTCATATCTCAATCCGCCTCGGAGGTAGACGACCTTCTGCCCCTTGAGACTCTTGCCGATAGCCTCGATAGTCGCCTTGATCTCGGCTTGGGTGTTCACCTCGGGGCGGCCGTCCCCGTCGTCGTCGTTGATACTCTCGGCAATCTCCTTGATCGGCGCATCGATCTCCCTGGGCAGCAGCCCCCGGAGCGCCTTGTCTTCGCCGACAACCGCCCAGTAATTCGGCAGCAGCCGCTGATAGACTCGTATCCGGCCGAACTCGTCCTGCTTGAAGATGGGCATCTGCCAGACGGGGCCTCTATACTGCTCGCGTTTTTTGTCCTTCATTTCGGGCCAGAGCGGGGTAGCGACAGTTTCGATAGACTTCACTTCAAGCCCGCCCTCCGGCTTCGGCCCGCTGTGGCAGGCAACGCAGGTGATCTTTTCAAGGTGGTGCTCGGGCAGACCCCTGTGCAGTGCGACGGGTGCGCCGCCGCGGCCGGTCGTGTGGCAGCCTCGGCAGGTGAGCGTCTTCGACGGCGGCCCCTCGTAGCCGTGGGCTTCGTATCCCGGCGACGGCCTGTGCTCGAGGCCCGTGCGGTGGCAATCCACGCAAGTCATTCCCGAGGTCCAGTGGATATCCGTAGTCTCGTCGATCCTCTTGAGCGGCTCACGGCGGACGGTTTCGTGACAGAACAGGCATCGCTTGCTGTCGGGCGTGCGGATGTCGATCGAGACGGTTCCGTCGGCGTTGAATATCTGCGGATTGTATTTCACCTGCGGCAGGGGCGGGCCCTCTTCTTCCTCCGCCCCTTCGTCATCGCCGCCGATGGAGATGTTCTTGACGGAATACCTCACCGTTCCCAGGCCTGTTGCGACGGTCGGCGCCCACATGAAGTTCTCGCTATCTTCGATCTGCATCGCGCGGAAGACCGGCTCGTAGCTCTCGCCGCCGTGGCACATCAGGCAGTCGACCTCCTGCACGCCGCTGAGGAACCACTTGGCGTTCTTGTAGTCCCCGTCGTCTTCGGGGATCTCCTCCTCGCTTCCGATACGCTCGGCATATTGTTTGCCGTCGCGGTCGAACTCCATCGGCCCGCCGCCCACGTGACGGCCGCCGAAATCTCTGGCGAACTCCCAGTAGCTCAGGCCGACGCCCGCGGGGTTCTTCTTCGGTGCGATGAATCCCATCGACGGATGCGCCTGCATTCCCGATACCTTGTGCGTTATGATCCAGTTCCTGCCGGGATAAGTGGCCGGCGCCGGCAGCGGTTCATCCGGCCACATCATTTCGTGCGATCCGCAGCCGATGATCTTGTAGTCGTGGCATTCGCCGCACGTCTTCTTCGTGCTGTACGGGCCGGGTTTCTTCGTCTTTGCCGTAATGGGCTTGCCTTCTACGTCCTTGATGTAGATACGATGTGCGAGTCTCGCGCCGAAAGCCGGCGGCGGTCGGAGCATCGCAATGCCCGCAATTGCCAGCATCATAGCCGGAACGACCAACCTGCGCCTCGCCACAACAGCGTTTGCAGCCAATTGTCAACCTCTCGAATACGGCCTCAAGTATGAAGGTCGGGGTCGGAGCGTCCGAGCCTTGACGTATGCTACCGCCTGAATGGTGAGACTTCAAGCCTCGGCATCATTATGGTGTGGAAGAATGTATCGTCCGGCGGCGGATCACAGCCGGCCCAGCCCGTACGCCGCCCAGAGCACCCTTATCGGATGATGCACCGTCAGCCCGGTGCCGTTCCATATCTGCATCGCGCACGTCGAGCAATCCGTCAGCGCGAAATCAAACGGCTCCGCCTGCAAGCGCTCGAACAGCCTGCGGCCCATCTCCATCGAGAGATCGTAGTACTTCCGCCGGAGCCCGAACGTACCGGCCATGCCGCAGCAGCCTTCGCTTATCGGCGTCAGTTTGAGCCCTTTGACCGCGGAGAGCACCTCGATGGCCGGCAGCTCGATGCGGAGCGCTTTCAGGTGGCATGGGGCGTGATAGGCCGCGGTTGCGGCGATCTCAGTCTTCGGTTCGAGCAATTCCCCCGCCTGCTGCTTCTCGCGAAGATAGTCGAAGATATCGCGAACGTGCTCGCCCAGTGCGCGTGCTTCGTCGCTCGGGACGATATCGCGATAGTGCTCTCGCAGCATCAGCGTGGCCGTCGGCTCGGTGCAGATGATCGTCCGTCCGGCTTCGACGTGTTCGCTCAGCATCTCGATGTTGGCTTTGGCCGAGCGGCGTGCGGACTTGATGTCGCCGTATATCATCGCTGGGACGCCCGCGGGCTTCAGCGGCAATCCGCGCGCGCTGGCGGGCATGATGACCTCGATCCCGTTATGTTCGAGCACTTCGACGGCGGCGACGGCTATCGACGGATCGCTGAACCGCGCGTAGATATCGGGGAAGTAGACGACGCTCGCCTTCGGCTCGACGTTGCGCTCGGCCAGGAGGCGCCGGGGTTCAGCCGGAGCCTTGACGTCCGGCAGTTTCCGCCGCCTGTCTATGCCGGTGGCCAGTTCCATCAGCGAGCGGACGATCTTCGATCTCATCATCGGGTTCGCGATGGCCCGCATGCGCTGATTGACGTTCGCCATCAGCTCGGCGTGAGCGAGAATCCATTCGTCGAGGTCTCGGCCGTGCCGCCTGGCCCATGCAGCCTTCGCATCCAGCATCAGTTTTGGCACGTCGACGCGCGACGGGCATTCTATGCGGCAGCTTCCGCAGCCGATGCACATCGAGAGCACGCGCTTGTAGGCCTCGGCGGCCGTCTCGGCGTCGAGCCGGCCCGCGATTATCTGCCGCAGCAGGTTCGCCTTGGCGCGCGGTGTGGCGCGCTCGTCGCGCAGGGCCTTGTAGACCGGGCACATAGTGGTAACCGGCAGGATAGTCCTGCACACGCCGCAGCCCTGGCAGGCCTCGATCTCCTTCCGGCGCACGCCCGGCTCGAAATGCATCTCGGTCGGCCCCTCGTGCGGTTTGTAATCAGGCCCCATACGCAGGTTCGACGTCAGGCTGCCGGCATCGCCCCCGACAATGCGGCCGGGATTGAACGTGTTGCCGGGATCGAACAGCCGCTTGACCTCCTCGAAGGCGGGATACAACTCGCCGTACAGCTTCTTGATATAAGGCGTGCGGGCCAGGCCGTCGCCGTGTTCGCCGCTGATCGTGCCATGCAGGCTGACGACGAGGTCGGATGTCTCGTCGGCGATGGATTTCATCCGGTCGACGTCTTTCGGATCACGGAGGTCGAGCAGCGGCCGGACGTGGAAGTTCCCCTGGCCTGCGTGGCCGTAGACGACGAATCGCACGTCGTGGCGGCTCAGGATGCCTCGGAGACTCTCGACGAACTCGACTATGCGGTCGGGCGGGACGACTACGTCTTCGATGAAGCCTATGACGCGCGCGGGGCCCGGGACGTTGTAGAGGATCGGCAGCAGCGCCTTGCGCACGGCCCAGAGTTCGTCCTGCTCGGCCAGGCTTTCGGGTGCGACGGCGCCGCTGGCGAGCTTGAGTTCATCGACGATCCTGCGGCGCATAGCCTCGCCGACCCGGCAAGGATCAACACCTGCTGAAGTGGGGGCACCGTCGAACTTGACGAACAGGACGTATTCGGCCTGCTCCGGCAGGAAACGCCGCAGCTCGGGATGATGCTCGCATATCAGCCGCATTCCCTGGCTGGCGATGATTTCGAGGGCGGCCGGGCCGGTCGGGATGATCTTCTCGACGGCCCGGGCGGCCGAAGAGAGATCGGCGCACCACAGCACGGACATATCCCGGCCCTCGGGCTGCGGGATGATGCGCAGCACGGCGCCGGTCACTAGCCCGAGTGTGCCTTCCGATGCGACGAACATCCGAGCGAGATTGATGCGGCCGTCCGTGATGACCCTATCGAGCCGGTAGCCGCTCGAGTTCTTAGTCGTGCGGGGGGTGTATTTCTTCAGCGGCTCGGCGTAGCGCTCGATGATCGTCCTGACGCCCTTGTGGAGGCGGCCCTCGAGCGTGCCGGACGCCTCGAGGTTGCGATACGTGTCTGAATCGAGTTCGTGTTCGCGGAAAGTGAGCTGTTCGCCGCCCGCAAGGATCACGTCGAGCTCTTCGACGTAGTCGATGGTGGCGCCGTACTTGAAGCTGTGCGCCCCTGACGCGTTGGTGTTGATCATTCCGCCGAGGGTGCAGTAGTCGCCGCTGGACGGGTCCGGCGGTAAGAAGAACCCTTGCGCCTTGAGGATGGCCTGGAGGTTGTTGAGAACGGCGCCTGGCTCGACGCGCACTCGGCGCTTGCGGGTGTCGACGTCGAGTATGCGGCAGATGTATCGCGAGAAGTCGATGATGACGCCGGTGCCGATTGC
>JAUWKK010000406.1 GCA_030614245.1 Planctomycetota bacterium
CCCGGCGTCATTCTACGACACCTCGCCCGCCGCCGCAATCATAACGGGGGCCTCGCTTGCGGGCTTATATGCGCTCACAGGATATATCGCCTATGAGCGCAAGCAGACGCCGAACATCGCAATGGCCCCCCTGAACGTTGTCGGCGAGCTCGGCAAGAGCATCTCGCTGCCTTTCCGTCTTTACGGCAACATATTCGGCGGCGCGGTGATAATTACGGTGCTCTCTCACCTGATAATGCACGTCGGACTGCCGCCGCTGCTGAATGTCTTCTTCGGGATTTTCGCGGGGACTATCCAGGCGTTCGTGTTTGCCATGCTGGCGCTTACGTATACAGCCGTGGCGATCGCAGAGGAGTGATGACTCGGCGCGATGTATGACATCGTAACACCAGCGACGTTCCTCGGTGCCGGCTTTGCTATGGGCTTCGGTGCCATCGGCGCGGCAATCGGGGAGGGCTATACGGCCGCCCAGGCGTCGAGCGGCATGTCGAGGCAGCCGCGCGTCCAGGGCGAACTGCTGCGCACGATGCTCGTCGCGCAGGCCGTGGCCGAATCATCGGGCATATTCGCCCTCGTAGTCGCCGTTTCGCTCGTCTTCTCGAAACACGATGAAGCCTCGCTCGGCTCGATCGAACAGGCGATGGCGGTGGTCGGAGCCGGGCTGGCCGTAGGCGTAGCGGCGATCGGCTCGGGCATCGGCGCCGGCCTCTCGGGCGGGCGCGGCTGCGCCGGAATAGCCCGGCATCCCGGAGTGTCCAACAAGATCACGGTCACGATGCTCCTGGGCGGAGCGCTCAGCACGTCGCCGTCGATCTTCGGCTTCGTCATCGCGCTCATCCTGATTATAGGTTCGTATCCCGGTGACAGCAGCGTGGCGGCGGCCGGACTGCTCGGTGCGGGCATAGCTATGGGGGCAGGCGGCATAGGCCCGGGTCTCGGCATTGGTGTCGCTGGAATGTACGCCTGTGACGCAATAGCGTGCAAGTCTCGGTACTCCGCGGCGATCAACCGCACGCTCCTGATAGGCGCGGCGGTCTCCGAAAGCACGAGCATATATGCGTTCATAGTAGCTGTTTCGTTGATATATTTCACATAGGCCACAGAAGAGGGAACCACAGATGAACGCGGATTGGAAAGAACCACTATCTGTGTTAATCTGTGTGCATCAGCGGTTTCATCAGACATCAGACAAGAAAGGGAAGCAAGATGGCTATCGAAGGCGCGGACGTAATCAGGGCGGCGGCATTGCTGGGAGCGGGCATCGCGATGGGCTTCGGCGCAATTGGACCTGGCGTCGGCGAGGGCTTCGCTGCGGGCAAGGCCTGTGAAGGCATTGCCAGACGGCCCGAAGAGCAAGGTCTGCTCACCCGGACAATGCTCATCGGACAGGCGGTGTCGGAATCGACCGGCATTTACTCGCTCGTGATCGCCGTTATCCTGATCTTTGTTGTTAAGGCCTGATGTCATGCTGAGCCTGCGCGAAGCATCTTTTGCAACTTGAACTGTCGATGGCCAAAGCCGCTTCGCTTCCATCAGAATGACATCGCATAATATGGGCTGCATGCCATGGCTATGAAGAAACCGGCAAAGATACTCCTCCAGGTCTGTGTCGTCTTGTACATCCTCGTGATCGGAGGCTTCCTGTACCTGAAATACACCCGGCCCGAGCCAGAGCTCCGCGAGAAGCTCGTCAAGAGCATCATGGAACTCAGCAAAGAGGGCCGCAAGCACGTGCTCGTGTGGGTGGACGGCAAGGACGCAGAAGGCAGGATCGTCAGGGAAACACCAGACGGAAACCTCGAGGTGGAGCTTCTCGACAAGAGCGTGAAGGTCGTCCCCCGGAGCGAGGTCGTTTACCTCACGAGGGAAATGAACGAGAAACTCGCCGAAGAAGAAGCCGATCGCTTCATGCGACGCGGTGAGATCATCGGCGTCAACTACACTATTGTGATGCAATGGCTCAACTTCCTCATCCTCCTCGCACTGTTGTACGGCTTCCTGTGGGAGCCGATGTTGAAACTGCTGGATGAGCGGCGCGAACGGATCGCGAGCGACCTGAAGACGGCGCGAAGCGGCCGTGAGACCGTCGAGAAGGAAGTGGCCGAACTGCGCAAGGAACGTGTCGCCGCCCAGGCCGAGCGGCGCGAATTGCGCGAGAAGGGTGTGCATGAGGGCGAAGATGAGCGCAAACGCATCGTCGCAGCCGCACGTGAAGAAGCCGCCAAGCTCCTCGATGCGGCGCGACAGAGCATCGGCGCCGAAACCGAAGACGCAAGGGCCGACCTGCGGAACTACCTCGCGGAGGTCTCCATTGCCGCCGCCGAGAAGATCGTCGCCCACGAAATCCGCCCGGAAGACCACGAGGAACTCATACGGGATTTCCTCAGGGAACTGGATACCGCTGAATTGTAGACGGAACTACAGATGAACGCGGATTAGAAAAACCACTATCTGTGTTAATCTGAGTTCATCAGCGGTTTCATCAGACATCAAACAAGAAACGGAACCGCAGATGAACGCCGATGAACGCGGATTGGAAAAACCACTATCTGTGTTAATCTGCGTTCATCAGCGGTTTAGAGCGGAAGCGCACACGACTGAACACCAGACACATACCAGTATCTC
>JAUWKK010000337.1 GCA_030614245.1 Planctomycetota bacterium
CTCGCCATGTGCATGGGAGGTCGGAATGACGATAATGACGGGGTGCGTGGATTTGGGGATAAGCGCGTATGGGCTTATGCACTATGCATGAGGCCGCTGCCCACCTGGCGGTCCACATGACGATAATGACGGGTGGTGGGGATTTGCGGATAAGCGCTTATGCGCTTAAGCGCTCATGCACTATCCATCAGCCCTCTGCCCAGATCGCCGTCCCCTCGCTGAGGCGGACGACCCGCACCAGGTGATGCGACTGCGGCGCGTCGAGCTGCACGCAGACATCATCCCTCGCAACGGCAGCCAAGTCGGCGAGAAAAAAGCGTGAATGACGGGTGCCGTGGTTTTGCGGATAAGCGCTTATGCGCTTATGCACTATCCACCAGCCCTCTGCCCCGACCGCCGTCCTCCTCCCTCTTTCGCGATCACGTCGCCTCTCGCGTTGTCCTCGGCGATCTCGTCCAATGTCGCCAGGCTCGCCTGGACAGCCTTCAGCGCTTGACGGTGAAGCCGGTTGGCCGGGGGCGCGAGTCGATAGAAGACGAGCCCGTCTCTGGATTGCGAATTCACGACCCCTCGCAGGTGCAGATGCTGCAAATGCCGCGATATCGTATACTCGGGGCTCTCCAGCAGCCGGCAGATCTCACTGACACAAAACTCGTGCCGAGACAGCGCGCCGATGATCCGCAGGCGCAGGCCGTGGCCGAACGCCCTCATGAATATGGCAGACTGTTTCACGTTCATGGGGTAATACCTCCCGAGAGACATAACGACCAGGCTCGCATACAGTAGTCCAGCGGCGTTTGCATGTCAAGGGGCGATTCATGGCAGCATCAGCCGGCGATTGATACGAAACATCTTTGCTGCTATGATAAGCGCGAGGAGGACAGTAGATGACCGCTGATAACAAACTTGAACGTCTCCGGGAAATCGTTGCGGAGCTCGAAAGTGTTGCCGTGGCGTTTTCGGGAGGTGTGGACAGTACCTTCCTGCTGAAAGTGTGCCACGATGCGCTGGGCGACCGTTGCCTGGCCGTTACGGTTACTTCAGAGCTGTATCCCGCCTTTGAGTTCGACGACGCCAAACGGCTGGCGGATGAAATGGGCGTCGAGCTGTTGACCGTCGAGACGAGTCAACTCGACATCGAAAACTTCCGCGAGAACCCGCCGAACCGCTGCTACTACTGCAAGAAGGAGCTGTTCGGCACGCTGCTCGAGTTGGCCCGCGAGCGCGGCCTGAAGCACGTTGTGGACGGCGCCAACGCCGACGATACGCATGATTTCCGCCCCGGTGCACGGGCGGCGAGCGAGCTTGGCGTCCGCAGCCCGCTGAAGGAGGCCGGGCTGGCGAAGGATGATATCCGAAGGTACAGCCGTGAGATGGGCTTATCCACGTGGGACAAACCGTCGTTCGCCTGCCTCGCATCGAGGTTCCCGTACGGCACGACGATCACGGCCGATTCGCTCGACATGGTGGCGCAGGCCGAGCAGGCGCTCCGCAAGTTGGGTTTCCGCCAGATTCGCGTGAGGCATCACGGCACGGTCGCGCGCATCGAACTGCCGCCCGAAGACATCGCCCGAGCACTCGATCTGAAGACGAGGCAGACGATCCTCGAGAAAGTCCGCGCGGCGGGCTATCGATACGTCACGCTCGACTTGCAGGGATATCGAACCGGCAGCATGAATGAAGTGCTATAAGTCGGCTGGCTGTCCTTCCGGGACACGACTGAACCCCCTCACCGCACCCGCAGGAGGCGCTCGTAGAGTTGGACGTATCGTGACACGATACCCGACCAGCGGCGTTCGGCGTGGACGTATTCGCGTGCGGCCGTGCCGAACTTCTCGCGCGCGGCCGGGTCGTTCAGCATTTGGATGCAAACATCTGCAAGCGCTCCGGCATCGCCCGGCTCGAACAGCAGTCCCGTCCGGTTGTGCTCGATGAGTTCCTCAATGCCGCCGACGCGGCTGCCTATCACCATCTTGCCCATCGCCATCGCTTCGAGCGGCTTTAGAGGCGTCACCAGCTCGGTGAGCCGCATGCTCAGGCGCGGATAGACGAGCACATCCATCAGCGAATAGTAATCGATCACCTCGTCGAAGGGCACTCGGCCGGTCAGCAGCAGCCGATCCGGCGGGAGGCCCGCCTTCTCGGCGAGCTCGCGGATTTCGGCCTCGTTCCTGCCGCCGCCTACGATCACGATCGACGCATCGGGGGCCGCGTCGATGATCCGCCCGGCGGCCCTGACGAGGTCCTGCACGCCCTCGAAGCCGAAGAACGAGCCGACGTACCCGATCACAACACGCCCGGCCAGGCCGAGCCTCCCGGCCAGTTCGCTGTTCTTCGGGCGCGGCGCGAACAGCTCGACGTCTACGCCGTTGGGCGCGACCATTATGTTATCGAGCGAGATGCCGCGCTCGACTATCTCGTCGCGCAGGTGCTCGGAGATTGCGACGACAGCCGCAGCCTTGCGGAACAGACCGGTTTCCATCCGGCGTATCAGCCGATACCCGATCGAACCCTCGGCGAACTTGCCCTGCTCGGCAGCGGCGTCCTCCCAGAAAGCGCGCAACTCATAAACGAACGGCAGACCGCGCTGCGACGCGATCAACTGCACCGGCACACCATATAATACCGGCGAATGGCAGTGAATGAGATCGGGCTGGAAGCTCTCGACCGCCTCGCGCACGCGCCTGGCGAGCCATCTCTGGCGGAGTTTCTGCCGCACAAGCGGCACGCGCGTCAAGATGCCGTCCGGATGGGCCGGCACCGTGCGGTAATAGCTCACGCCGTTGATCTCCTCGACCGACGGGGCGTTCAGCATCGGCATGTATGCCGTAACGACCGCCACGTCGAGCCCGGCCGCAAGCTGGCCCTCGACTATGTGCTTGCTGCGCACGGCGTATCCGTCGAGTGTCGGCAGAGAATGATCGAGAACGTGAAGAATCCGCATCAGAAAAGCTCCTTTGCGGCCCATAATTGTAGAGATTGCCGGGTGGCAAAGCAAGCAGATGCAGGATGGCTGAGTATGACTCCAGATATTGCGGTATGCGGGACAACCGGGCTCCAGAGGCAATGGATGTCTTCAACCCGAATCGCAGGTACGCTGATTCCGGGCCGCGTAGCGGCCAAGGCATACAGCCTGGGGCTTCAGCCCCAGGAATCAGACAGTATAATAGCTGTGCCCTGAAGGGGCACGGCAGATGATCCTTTCCACCGCCCCTCGTATAATATGTCTGAATCAAACAGCCGGAGGGGCTGTTTGCTCTTCCTGCCGAAGGCAGGCTCCGCAGCGAAGAGACGAGGCCACTCCCGGACGTACCGGACGCTGAGGCACACATTCGCGGCTGACGGCCCGCAATTCTTCGCCAGCC
>JAUWKK010000065.1 GCA_030614245.1 Planctomycetota bacterium
CGTGGTGAAGGCCGAGGCGGTTGTGACTCTCTCGGATCACATCCTGCTGTGGCTGGCGCGGAATCGCGGCGAGTTCGAGCCCGACTGCCGGTTCCTCGTGCCATCCGTCGAGTCTCTCGAACTGCTGGCGTCGAAGAAGAAGCAGCTCGACCTCGCCCGGAATGTCGGCTTCGAAGTGTTGCCAACCTGGTATCTGTCGGGCGCGGACGACTGCTCGGCCATCCCTGTCCAGCAGTTTCCCGTCTGCCTGCGGCCGACGGACGACCGGTCGGTCGAGCCGACTTTCAAGGCGAAGGTGGCTCATTCACATGATGAGCTGCGCCATATGCTGGGCGAACTGCGGTTCCTCGAAACGCCCGTTATCGCTCAACCGTTCATGCAGCTTCCCAATCTCGTCGTCCACGGCGTGCGGTCGGACGCCGGCGAGATACTGGCGATGCAGGGGTTCCTCGTGCGCAGGAAATTCGAAGGCCTCGCGCTTTCGTTCGAGCGGGCGGAACTGCCGGACGACCTCGACCGACGCTGTCGCGCTTTCGCCCATGCGGCGGACGTGACCGGATGTTTCCATTACGACCTCCTCGCGTCACAGTCGGATGGCCGCTGCTATTATCTCGAGCTCAACGCGAGGCTGGGGGGCACGACCGAGAAGGCTTTCCGCCTGGGCTTCGACGAGCCGGCTCTGGCGTTGGCCGCCTTCGGCCTCAAGGGGTCAACCGAGGCCCATCGCCCGGCCGTGCGGCGCACCAGGACCGTAAACAAACGGGCATTGATGAAGCACATTCTGCAAGCGGCCAGAGGCAGGCTCTCCGAGCTGGATTACCCGCCCGTCAGCCGGCTCAAGCACGTGTGGCTCTCGTGTTTTGAGTTGTTCTTCGTCAAGGATTCAGTCTTCGACTGGCGTGACCTCCGCGGGAGCCTTTGGTTCCATCTGCGGATGCCGTAGCCCCGAGAGCCGGTTGGGAGCAATACCATGAAGTGGTTGCGATTCCTTACGCGTGCTATCTTCGGCGATTACTTGTTTTACCGGATATTCTCGATCGAACTGGACGAACTGGCCGAACCTGAGCCTTGCGATTGGGAGATGAGACCGATTCGCGGCATGGAGCCGTTCGCCGAGTCGCCATATCCGTCCATTCAGGAACTCGCGAAGTTTGCCGGCAACGATGCGGTGGCCTTCGGCGCGTGGGTGGAGGGCGAACTGGTGTCGGTGTGCTGGTGTTGGGGTGGCGCGCGGGGGAGCACGCGTGACTGCGATTTCTGGCCACTGAAGGATGACGAGGCAAAAGTGGTGCAGCTTTTCACGGAGGAGAGCTTCCGTGGCCGCGGGCTCGGCTCCCGGCTCATCGCTTTTTCGGCACGCGAGATGAAGAAACTCGGCTTCCGCCGTCTCTTCGCCCGCATCTGGCACTCGAACCGGGCATCCGTGCGAGCGGTCCAGAAGGGCGGATGGCACTACATCGCATTCGTGACGGGCATATGTCCTTTCGGACGAAAGAAGCCCCTGCGTTACATCCGATGGAAGCGCTCGGGCCACGAGTGATGGCAGTCCAGCTATGGCGTTCTGTCACATTCCCATTTCCACTTCAATGCTTGCTTCTTGCATCCTCTTTCTTACAATGGCCGTCGACATCCGACCGTCTCACACAAGCCCATAGGAAGAATCTAACAATGGGAAATGGAAAATGCTTCGGTCATCTCGCCGGATGCTTGCTTGCTGTTGCGATCGCGTCGTCTCTGTGCGGCTGCGGTAAGCCTGCGGATGAGGCGGCTCTGCGCTGCTACGTCGGCGGCACGATGCGGCCGGCGATGCAAGAGCTGATCGACATCTACGAGAAGGAAACCGGGCAGGCCATCGACCTGGACTACGGGGATTCGGGCTCCTGCCTGGTCAAGATCGAGACGACGGGGAAAGGTGACCTCTACGTCGCTCACGATCCGTTCCTGAACGCTTTGAACGTGAAGAATCTGAGCAGGCAGGGCTGGGCCGTCGCCGCCGTCACGCCGATGATCGCCGTCCCCAAGGGCAATCCGAAGAACATCCGCGGCCTCGAAGACCTCGCAAGAGAAGGCACGAAACTCGGGCTGACCGACGAGACCTATAACACGCTCGGGCACATTCTGCCGGTGATGTTCAAGAAGACGGCGGTGCAGGCGAAGATCGAGAAAAACATCCGGACGCGAACGCGCATGGGCGGAGAGGTCGCCAACAACGTCAGCCTCGGGCATCTTGATGCCGCGATCGTGTGGAATGCCGTCATTCACGTCCGCCGCGATAAGCTCGACGCCATCCCTATCGAGAACAGGTTCAGGCCCGACTCGAAAGTTGACGTAGTCACCAGCCCGACTTTCGGCGAAGTTGATATGAGCAATATCCGTGTGACTATCGCGACGCTCAAGTGCTCGAAGAGGCCGAAAGCGGCTGCGAAGTTCGCCGAATTCGTGAGTTCGCCTCGAGGACGTGCGGTATTCGCCAAGCACGGCTTCAGCCCTGCGAGGTCCGGGCAACAAGCCGGCACCCCGCTCCTGCTATACTGCGGAGCCGGAATCCGCCCGCCGGCCGCAGAGATCATCGAGGCCTTCAACGCCGAGACGGGCGTGACGGTCGAGGTCGACTACTCCGGCGGCGGAGTGCTGCTATCGAGGATGAAGCTATCGGGGAGAGGCGACCTCTACATGCCCGGCGACGTGGAATACATCGAGCAGGCGAAGGAGCTCGGCATGATCGCTTCGCAGAAGAGCGCCTGCTGCTTCGTCCCGGTCATTCTCGTGCAGAAGGGCAATCCGAAGGGCATCAAGACGCTTCAGGACCTGACCCGGCCGGGCATACGCCTGGGGCGCGGGAATCCCGATGCCTGCGCCATCGGCAAGAACTGCGAGCGAGTCTTCAAGAAAAATAAGATCGACAGGGATGCGCTCAGGAAGAACCTCGTGTTCCAGTCGGTGACCGTCAATGAGCTCGGCGTTCAGATCAAGACGGGACAGCTCGACGCGACGATCGTATGGGATGCGATAGCTGCGTATTACTCCAGGGAGGCCGAAGCCGTGGCGATACCGCCCGAGCAGAACGAGATATCGCCGGTGGGCATCGCGGTGCTCAGTTTCAGCAAGAATAAGGAACTTTCCCGCCGCTTCGCAGCTTTCGTCGCAGGTGAGAAGGGCAAGGCCATCTTCAGGAAGCACAACTACACTATCGACATCCCCAGGTAAGGCCTCAGACTTCAGGGTTCAGGAATAAGGAAGACCTCAGACCTCAGGCCTCAGGAAGAAAGACCGAATCCGTACCTGTAGCCTAAAGCCTGTAGTCTGAAGCCTTTTCATCACAGGAGCCGCCCCTTGACCGATGATTCAAATGGCGCCACGGCGATCGCGGGCCCTCGGGTGAATCTGCTGTCGGTCGTCACCATCGGGTTCATGGCGGTTTTCATCATCGGCGTGCTCGTGCTGCTGCTGACGGGGCTTTCGTATACCGACTACCAAAGCATAGCCGAGGTGCTCGGCTCGAAGCCGATCCGTGCGGCTTTTCGCCTGAGCGCCGTCACGTCGGCGGCGACGTTGGGCTTAGTAGTCGTGTTCGCCGTTCCCGTCGGATATGCCCTGAGCCGGTATCGCTTCCCCGGGCACGTGGTTGCGGATACGATCGTGGACCTTCCGATCGTGCTGCCGCCACTGGTGATCGGCGTTTCGCTGCTCGGCTTCTTCAAGACGCCGCTCGGGCAGTTCATAGAGAGCCCCCGCGGCCTGAACCTGCAATTCGTCTACACAACGAGAGGCATCATATTGTGCCAGTTCCTCGTCTCGGCGTCGTATGGCATCAGGGCTGCGAAGGCAGCCTTTGACGGCGTCGACCGCCGGCTGGAAGACCTTGCGCTGACGCTCGGCTGCACACGGATGCAGGCTTTCCGCAAGGTCGCTCTGCCGCTCGCCCGCAACGGGATAGTAGCCGGCGCGATCATGGCCTGGGCACGAGCCGTGGGCGTCTTCGGCCCGCTGATGATCTTCGCCGGCGCCGTCCGAATGAAGACCGAGGTGATGCCCACCACGATCTTCCTGGAGCTGTCCATCGGTCGAGTCGAGGTGGCCATAGCCGTAGCCATAGCCATGCTGACGATGGCGGCGATCGCTCTAATTCTCATTCACTCCCTGGCTCCGGGACGGAGGTGGTGGGGAGTATGATTAAGGTCGACGGTCTCACGTTCCACGCAGGCGGCTTCCGGGTGAGAGAAGTCAGTCTCGACATAGCCAAGGGCGAGTATTTCGTCCTGCTCGGGCCGAACGGCTCGGGCAAGACGCTGCTGATCAAATGCCTCTGCGGGCTGATACGCTCGGCTGCCGGCAGCATAGTGATCGATGGCGAGGATGTGACGCATCTCAAGCCCAGGCTGCGGAATATCGGGTACGTGCCGCAGGACTACCGGCTGTTCCCGCACATGGACGTCGCCCGCAATGTCACTTTTGCATTGCGTATGCACGGGATGTCGCACCGCCACGCGCTCGAAGAGATCGCCCCGCTGGTCGAGATGCTTCGCTTGCGACCGCTGCTGGACCGTTCGCCGATAGGGCTAAGCGGCGGAGAGCATCAGAAGGTCGCGCTCGCCCGCGCCCTCGCACTGCGGCCCAAGCTCCTGCTGCTCGACGAGCCGGTCAGTGCGCTCGATGACCCGACCCGGCGCGATGTCTGCGCCGAACTCCGCCGCGTCCAGCGCGAGTTCCAGATAGCAACTATCCACGTCTGCCATAGCTTTGAGGAAGCCGTCATGGTCTCGGACCGGGCAGGAGTCATGTTCAACGGCCGGCTCGTTCAGACGGGAACGGTCCACACGCTGCTGCGTCAGCCGTCGAACGAGACAGTCGCCAGGCTGCTGCACGTCGAGAATATTTTCAGCGGACGGGCTACGCATCTTGACGGCGGCAACTCGCGCATCGATTTCGCCGGCCACCGGATCACAATATCGCAGCGCTGTGAAGGGGATATACGGTTCGTGGTGCGGCCCGAATTGCTCCGCGTTTCGCCCCAAGGCGCCGCCGGCGCCGATTGCATCCAGGCCGAGCTACTGCGGATTGACGATCTGGGCTCGTATGCCCGGCGCGAGTTGGAGGCAGGCGTTCGCATCGTTGCATACACTAATCCCGACACCATCAGCCGACGCTTTCAGATGGGCCGCCGATACGCCGTGGAGTTCCCGCCCGACGCAATCCACGTGCTGAGCGAGTGAGATCGGCTCATTGGCGAAACTCGTGGGGTAGGGGCATTGGGTGGCACGTTCAAGCAGAGCTTGGACGCGGGCACGGCCAACGGAATAAGAGAAAGGGAACCGCGGATAAACGCAGATAAACGCGGATTAGAAAGAACCACTAAAGATAAGGGCGTCGGGTGGCACGTTCAAGCAGAGCTTGGACGTGGGCATGGCCCGCCGAATAAGAGAAAGGGAACCACAGATGAACGCGGATAAACGCAGATAAGCGCGGATTAGAAAGAACCATTATCTGTGTTACTAATAGGGGCGACATAAACTGGACATGCTGCCGCGAGCGGAGTGTTTTTTCATGTCATTCTGAGCGAAGCGAAGAATCTTTGGCCAGATGATCGTCCAAATCGCGAAAGATGCTTCGCTTCGCTCAGCATGACAAGACTTGGCGTTTCTGCTGCTTACTAAATGGCCCGCCTGTCTGAGGGCGCGGCCAGTCAGTAACGTTCAATGTTTACTGCTCCAGGTAGCAACTATTCGATTTCAAAGACAGCCTTGCCCGAGCCTGTGTTACCCGCTTCGTCAGATGCCAGGATTACTATGGTGTGTTCGCCGGGCCCGAGCGCTTCAGTGGTGAACTCGACGGCCTCGGTCTTTGTATCGAAGATGCCATCGTCCGGCAGCAGCGTGTGCCAGTCGCCGCTGTCGATGGAGTATCGAGCGGACTTGATATTGCTGACGGCGTCCTCGATCTTAGCCGAAATTGTGACTGCCTTGTCCTTCGGCTTGCCGGCATTGATATCGAGCACGCGCGGGCGGGTGTTATCTATGGTGAAGGACTGGCTTTCGAGCCCGGCGCTACAGGCGCGGTCTCCGGGGTTCGCGGGCGAATCGCTCGCGGTTACCTTCACACGATACACGCCGTCCGGGACGGTGTTCGTGTCCCAGTCGGCCTTCGGCTCCTTCCAGTCTTCGCCGATCGGCTTCCAGTTCTTCTCGCCTTCGCCCTTGAATCCAAGCGTGTATTTCAGCTTGTCGCCGTTGGGATCGGACGCTTTCCATGCGATCTTGATCGACTTGCCGAACGCCAGTTGCCCGGGTGCGGTGTCCTTTTCGGCGGCGACTGTAATGCTGCCGACGACGGGCGGCTGGTTTGCGGTGATGTATGATATCGTCACCTGGTCGACCTGCGGCGAGATGCTGCGGTCGTTCGTATTGAACGTGATGCGGTACTGTATGAAACGGGCGGCTGTCGATAGTATCTTCGATCCGGCGGCGGTGAGTTCGTCCGACCAGTCCGTCCAGGTCTCATCGGCTTCGGCGACGTTGCCTGTGCGGGTGGCGACGGTAACACTCGTCTTGCCGGGTGTCGAGCCGGTCCAGGATACCCGTCCCCATTGGGCGGTGAGTTTCGCATCGTGGACGGTCGATGTATACATCGCCATCGCGCCGTGAGGAGCGAGTATCTTGCAGACATTGCCGTTATTCGAAGTGGCGCAGTATCGCGCCTTGCCGGCATCGAGGATCGCTGTGACCTGCGCGCCGTCGTTGCGGATGAGCATCGCGGCTTCGCCGCGTTCGTTAACGAGGTATATCTTGCCTTCGTTGCCGGTGCCCACGAGCAGCCCGTCGTCGGTGGCTAAGAGCGACAGGACCGCAGCTCCTTTCTTCTCGAATATCTTGCGGACATTACCTTTCGGGTCGATGCGATAGACGCAGTTCGTTCCGTTGATGACTTCGCCCGGTGCTTTTCTCGGTCTCTTTCCACCAGTTGCGCCATCGTCTTCGCCGGCACCTCCGCCTCCCGGGGCGGGCGTTGGCCTGTTTGTGGCCGGTCTCGGTTTGCCGGAAGGCTTGGCAGCGGGCACAAGCGGCTTCGCCGTGGTCGGTGCGCCGGATGCCGTGCCGACGTAGAGGTTGCCTTTCGCGTCGAGCGTCAGGCAGCGGAGCTCCTTTTCGGGCGGCTCGTACAGCACGAAGCCCTTGCCGCTCTTGCCGATCCTGTAGATACGGCCCTTGCCCGCGGATGCGGCATAGACGGTGCCGTCCGCTGCGATTGCGAGAGCCATGAAGTGGCGTTCGGGGGTATCGAGGATGACTTTCGCCTCGCCCTTGGGCGATATCCTGAGCAGTCGGCCGTCGTCGCCGGTGGCGGCGTAGAGCGAGCCGTCCGATGCGAACTCAATCGCCCAGATGTATCGATCTGAGCCCTTATAGAGCACCTGGCCGACACCGTCTGGTGCGATCTTGTAGATGCTGCCGCCGGGCGCGGTGCCGGCGTATATGTTGCCGTCGGAGTCGGTCGCCAGGGAGAGCACGAACAAGTCCTCAACCTTGAAGAAAGGGCTTGGCTTGCCTTGGGGGTCGATGCGGATGATACGCCCGTCTTTGTCGATGCCGGCGTAGAGGTTGCCCTTCCCATCGGCGGTCAGGCACCAGATCAGCATCTTCTCTTCTTCGAGAAGCTTCTTTGTATCCGGTGCGATCTCGATGCGTCCGGACGAGAGCACGGCTATCTGCTCGAGTGTGCCCGAGCCGAAATCCCCCGTTGTCGTCTGGACCCATCGGCCGGTCGCACCCGGCACGGGAGCGGCCGAAATCAGCACCGTCAGAGCCATAAGAACACAAAGGAAGGCTACTGGCTTCAGGCTACAGACATCAGCCAAGCGCCTGGCTCTTTCTGCCTGATGCCTGAGGTCTGAGGCCTGAGGTCTTAAGCAGCTACCGGCGTTCCTCATTCGTTTCATTCCCTTATCATTTATAATGTGGGGCAGGCTTTCAGCCTGCCAATGCAATGAATGAGCAGCCCTCCGTAGGCGGGCAGGCCTGGAAAGGCTGCTCCACGTCACCCGAAGATCGGATAGAAGAAAGGCAGCAGCCCCAGCGGCTCGGCTACGGCGATGATGAAGCCGAGCAGGATGAGGATCACCAGCACCGGCAGAAGCCACCAGCGCTTCTGCGTGCGAACGAACAGCCATAATTCACGAAATATCGACATCTTTCGCATTGGCTATCCATCTTTATGTGGAGCAGCCTTTCCAGGCTGCTGATTAATCGGCAGGCTGAAAGCCTGCCCCACATCATTGCTCTTCCGACCCGCCAGAATCGCGGGCAGGACCGATGAGGATCGGCAGACGGTGGCTCCCGGTGATCATCCAGCCGGTCTGTGTGAAGCTCGTCGACGCCGAGGCACCGGGAGACAAGCTCTGTGTGCGGCGAGGATGCCTGAGCGCCAGCATCATCGAGTTTGGCACCGAGGGCAGTTCCACGCCGTGTATCGCAACACCGAGGCGGTTGGTGGCCAGGCGCGCGATCAGCTTGCCCCGGTGTTCGTAATATCGCATTGATGAGACGAGTTGCTCGAACGTTTCAGGATTGAAGAAATGCGGCCGCCCGTTGCGTGCATGCGAGAAGGCCGTTGCGGCGTCGCACACTTCCAGCATCGTCGGCCCGGTCGGCATATCCTTGGGTATCCGCAGCTCGACCTTGCGAGTGAAGCATTCGCCCCGGAAGGGTTTCAGCAGAACCTCGATGGTGACGCTCTCGCCGGGTGCCGCTCTATTGCGGTCGAGAGTAGCCGATTGTATCACCGCCGACCGCCGGCCGTTGGAGACCTTCACGCCGCATCTTACCGACTTGATCGAGACGCGGTGGATCGTGTTGCGGTTGAGCAGAGCGGCGGGGAACGCCGTCTCGCGCATCAGCACCGGCAGCGTATCGCGGCCGCCGGTGCCTGCGATCATGTTCTCGAGTACGATGGGTTCCTTCACATCGTCGCATTCGATCTCGATGCGGTATTCGATGGTGTGATCGTAAGGCATCATTCCCATTGCCTCAATCGCAGAACCGACAGCCGCTTCGATGACTGCTGACGTCATATCCCAGTCATCGATGGCCTTGATGTTGTATGTGGCTTTCTCGCCGAGATCGGTGCGGTCGACGTCGATCGTAACGTCGATCATCCCGGGCGGGTCGCCCACTTTGCCCACGATGCCTTCCATTCGGTCGACGGTTATCGTGCCGACGACTTCGAGCGGCACCGTGAGCTTGAATGACATCCCTTGGCGGGGAATGACTGTCACGACCGAGCCGGTCGCCATTGGCAGCCTCACTGCTCCCGCGCGCTTAATCTGGTGTCCGAACGCGAAAATCGTGTCGCCCACGCGTGCGGTGACGGTCCCCGAGGCGGACATTGTGACGTCGCCCAGCAGCATCGGCACGGTGAGCACGGAACCCTGTTCGAGCCTGACGTTGCCCTCGGCGGTGCCGGTGCCGCCGCCCTGGACGGGCACCATTCCGAAACGAGCCATTCTCTCGGCGAGGATATCGAGCACGAGGTCCGATGATGTGGAGACGAAGACCGGTGTGCGGATTGGCTGCAGTGAGGCGGCGCGGCCGTCGCCGGGCGCCGATCGCGGCTCGGCTTCGGCTATTGTGCGAGTTGCAAGAGCGATTGCCGGGTCGATGGTGCCGTGCGGTGCTTCAGCCGATCTGAGCGGGCCGGGCTCTCCGACCTTGAGCATATACTCGATCGGCGTCACGCCGGCGTAGGCAATCTTGGCCCCGGTCCAAGTGCGAGCGATGGCGCCGATCATTCGTCCGTCGATGTAGCACGGACTGCCGCTCATCCCCTGCGCGATACCGGATAACTCGAGGTCCTGACCGCTCGCGCGAATGACTATTATGTCTTCCTTCGGGAAGGCGTTCTTGACCTTGTCGATGACTTCGAACTGAAACTCCTCGATTTTCGTGCCTCGGAAAACCGAGCGTCCCACGCCTTTCATGCCCCTCTTGACCTCGCTGACGGGCATGTACTTCTTCGGCAGATTGGCGGGAAAACCCGCGGCGGCCGTGCAGATTACGATCAAGATGACCGGCAGTCTTTTCATTATTGTCTTCCTCTCGCCATTGAGTATATCACAGAGACCGAGGCAGAGGCAAGAGAAAAGGCACTTTCGAATGGCCCTGCAACGGATCCGCCCCTGGTAGGGAATGGAACCCCGCCATAGGCGGGGAGGCACCCGATGAACGCACCCGCCTGCCTATGGCAGGGATAAACACAGATAAGGTATTCGAGATGTTAAGATGGGGCTTGTATTTGGCGTGTATAGAATACCCGCGGCGGCTTGCAGCCCCGTAGGCCATGCGGCAGGCGGGCTGGAAAGCCTGCCCCACGGAGAAATGCTGCTCGACGTAAAACAGCCGTCGCCTCCTCGCTGCGGAGCCGCGGGGGCATATAGGCTGGGGCTTCAGCCCCAGTAAAAGAGCGAAGCAAAACGAGCCGCCCTGAAGGGGCGCAGGA
>JAUWKK010000083.1 GCA_030614245.1 Planctomycetota bacterium
GTATGCGCCGCGATACAAACAGATGAGCCATGTGGGGCAAGGAATAGAGCTGCCGGAATACGAGCAGGATTTCCTGAAGGCGTGCAAAAAGATCGTCACGCGCGCGCGGCGTGCAGTGCGGACGGGGATGGCCAGCATTGCCGAGCTCTATCGCGATACCTGCGAGCATCTCGAACGGATGATCCCGCAGTTTCAGACTAATCGGGTACTGGTGAGAATGCTCGTGCAAAGCTCCGACCTGCTCGACAAGGCAGCGGGCACGGGCGAATCCGAACGCATCCTTGCGGCGATGTTCAACGGGCAGCTCGACGAGGCATACCTCGCAGCGGCGCGCGAGTTCCTCGAGGGTGGCTGGTATGCGAGGGCACAGGAGATGGCCGAGCGGGCGAAAGAGATCAACCCCGATAACCCCGAGACGGCGCCGATGCTCGATAAGCTCGAGCAGGCCCGCGATGCGCATCGAGTCTGAAAAAACAGCAACGCCGGCTTCCGGCACGCATGCTCGACAAACGTGGAGGCTGCGGCAATATTGCACCGGTATTCGACTCTCCTCTTCCTGCTGCTCGGCGTCAGCCCGATGCTCGCCGGTGAGCCCGGCCCCAGCGACCGGGAGAAACTCGAACTGGAGCTGCTCCGCGGCAAGCTCTCCGGTCGGATCGCCTTCCAGAGCAATCGCGACGGCAAGTGGGCCATATACACCGTCAACATCAACGGCTCCGGCCTCAAGCGGCTGACAGATGCCGAATCCGACGCGACTCTCCCGCAGTGGACATCCAACAACCGGAAACTGGCGTTCCTCGTCAATGCCGGCGGCCGCGGCCAAGTCTGCTGGATGGCAGACGACGGCTCGGGCATCGAGAAGCTGACCGTCGCCGAGCTGGATGTGAAGGCGTTCCACATAGTCTCCAGCGGCAAGGTGATGACGGTGAAGCTCGGGCCGCAGGATTGGCGGATTTATCGCCGAACGCGCTCGGAAGATAAATGGCAGGCGCACGACGTCAAGCTGAAGGGACTGATCAGCGCCGGCGCCGATATCGACGTGGCTCCGTCGTCCAACGGCCGGCTCATTGCGCTGCGCGGGGCGGCGCCGGCAGGCAAGGCCGGCAACGGCAAGGCGATGTCAATCCGTGGCGTTTACGTCGCGAAGATGGATCGGGACGGCGCGCTGACGGAGATTAAGCGGCTGGGGCCGGGCCTCGACGCCGTCTGGTCGGAGGACTCGATCCGGCTGCTCACCTGCCACTATGCGAAGGGCGGCTGCGACGTGCTCATCTATGATACAAATACAGGACAACGCTCGCGCGTGAGCGACGAACCCGGCTGGGAATGGACCCCGGCATGGTCGCCCCGAAAGGACTGGATAGTCTACACCGCCGGCCCCTCGAAAGAGAGCGACCCGGCAACCGGGCCTTACGACCTCTACCTGCGGGAACTGCCCGACGGCGACCCGATCCGCCTGACGTTCCATCCCAAATCCGACCTCTTCCCATCCTGGCGCGGCATCGTGACCATATCGTCCAAGCCGTAGATATCGGGGAGCGCCGGGCTTGCCCTACTCCCCCTTCAGCCGGAGTATCTCGGCGATGATCTGCTTGCGCACCTTCCCCAGGGCACCGGGGTCCGCCTCCCAGGTGCATGGGGGCCAAGTCTTGACGTCGATAGTCTGCGGCTGGACGAAGTTTGTCGGCGGGCTCGCGGTGAGCGCCACGATCCTGCCGGCGAACGCTTCGGCGGCCTTGGCGCCTTCGGGGCCGAGCGAACGCAGCAGTTCGAGGCAGGCGACGTCTTCGAGTCCCTCGCGGAGGAGCTTGAGCCGCAGGCTGGGGATCGGCACGTGCACCGTGGAACCGACGCGGCCGGGCGTGCCGGGATAGAACAGGCGGCCGTATCCTGCGGGGCGGTAAGACCCGCTGGTGATGGCCACGGGGTCTTCCCACGGCCCCTTGCCGCTGGGCGCGGCATAGACGGCCGTGTGCCTGCTGATGATCCCTCCGAGGCCCAGCCGCCAGGTGATCCAGGGCCAGATGCGATGGTGCATCGCTGCCAGGTCGATGAGCATGCTCGGGGCGGCCAAGCGCGAGCTCGAGCGGATATCGAGGCCCCACAGGTCCAATCGGCCGGCGGAACGGCGCCCCCTGAAGTAGTCCTTCCGGCTTTTCTCGACGGTCATTGCCTGTTCGAAAGTCAGCGCCCAACTGTCCGCAAGCGGCTCGATCCTGGGGCTGTAGCCTTCCATCGCGATGATCTTGAGCCTGGGGGCGTGCTTGCGTGCTATCCCGGCGAGCAGCTCAAAGCGGCCGCGCGTCCAGTTCTCGCTCAGCGGGCGTTCCACCGGCATCAGTCTGGAGCGGACGAGCCAGCCTTTCTCCGCTAAATGCGTCTGAAGCCGTGCGAAATACAATCCCATCAACTTCTCGTCGGCCGGAGTCCATTTCTCGGACGAATGCACCGGCCTGGGCGACCACATCGGGCAGATGATCAGGTGCTGCGTGTCGGCCGAGCCTGAATCCGTCATTGCACGGTCAAACTCCGTCCAGTCGACCGTCAGGCTGTCGCCCTCGCCGGTGACCGCCGCGGCGGGGCGCTCGGGACTGAAGGCTGCCGGGCGCCAGTTGTGAATGTGATGCGCTGCGAGCGCATCGTCATAGCGCTTCATAAGTTCGGCGAATGCGGGGTCGTCTTCCTTCAGTTGATGCCCTCGGCGGATCTGCTCGGGCGTGCAGCGGAAAGCCGCCACAGGGAACGCATCCTCCGGCAGCGCGAACGGCAGCACCTCGACGGTCAGGTCGATGCGCTGTTCGGGCTGATCTGCCGCTGTGACCGTGATGGCGCCGCGATAGATGCCGGCGGCGGTATTCGCGGGAATGGCGACGTCGAACCACAGCGGCTGATTGGTTCCGGACGGCACGTCGAAGGGAACAGCGGCGCACTTGCCGGTGGTGGGCTTGCGCGTGACGGGATGAACGAACGGCACGAGCGGATCGGGCCAGAGCCCCGCCCGACCGCCCGGCGACGTCGGGGCGTCTACCGAAACGTATAGCTGGCGATAACCGATTACGCAGCCCGGCGGCAGCTTCATCCCGGTGTCGGATGCCAGTTCCGGCGTGGTCACGCGGACGTCCTTCAACTCGCCGGCAGCCCAGATCACGACCTGGCACGGCTCGGTCTCGTTCATCGCAGCACGCATCAGGATCGACTTCGAGCCGGTCACCGGCCTCGTCTGCGGGCGGATTTTCCTCGTCGGCGGCGCTATCCACACGACCAGGTCGCTCTTATGCAGCAGGAGCGGTTCCGATACCGTCCAGTCGCTGACCGCGCCGTGCTCGTCCACGGCGCGTACGCGGACGCGGGCGCTCCCTCCCTGCGGCAGATGGGGCAGTTTCCAGCCGCATCGGGGCTGTTTCAGCCCTTCCGCGAGCCTTTGCCACGGGTTATCCTCGTGGCGGTATTCTATCTGGTAGGTGACGGTGTCGCCGTTCGCGTCGGGTGGATCGATCGGCTGCCAGGAGAAGACGCAGGCGGGTCCGACCGGGCTGGCGGGCCTGGGATGCCAGACGGGCCGGTGTGGCGGCACGTTGCCCTCAAAGCTGTAGCGCACCGTCAGCCTGGGCCGCCGCGCAAGGTCAGTGTGCATATTCGAGAAGAAATACAGTGCGCCCCGTTGGGACTTCGCCAGCGGGCCTTTCGGCTTGCCGATACGCAGCACCAGGCCTTTGTTCGATGCCGGGTCCGCCAGCCACCCCTGCACCAGGCTCGGCGGCAATTTCACTTCCACAAACTGGCCCAACGGCGTCCTGACGTCGTCTTTGCTGCGGTCGCCGCGAATATCCAGCGTGCCGACCGGCTCGGGCGCGAAACCCTCCCGGCTGCCGTGCGCCGACGTGTGCGCGCACAGGGTGTACGTGGCTTCAGACCACGTTTCGTCGTAGTAGTAAAGCCCGAGCGAAGCCGCAACGATCCTCATATTCTCGCCGCGCACCCGGTCGTTCAGACCGTCGAAACGCAGTAGGTGACGGCGGTCGCCGGCGTCGGCGGGGTCGATCATCTCGGCGGGCAGCGAAGCGGCGCCGCTCAGCAGGCGCAGCGTGGCCGAGGCCGCCGAATCCCGCGCAAGATCGTAACCGTTGACACCGCGCTGGAATGTTACAGTCGCCTCGAACCGGTCATCTTCAGCCCCGGGCAGATTAGCGGGGACCGAGGCGGCAATAATCAATGACATGCAAAGCGTGCGAATGGACGATCCTCCTGCTGGTGTTCGAGCGCGTATTCTACAGCCCGCGCGGGGCATGAATCAACCGGCGGGCTACTGCGGCCGGATACTCGCCGCGAGTGCATTCGCGAGTTCGATCATCGAATCGACGCCCAGCTTCTCGCCTCGGAGCCTCGGATCGAAGCCTGCGTTCTTTATGGCTTCGGCGGCGGCATTGCGGTCGAGGTCAAGCATGTCCGCGGAGATGAGCGAACCCAGGAGCGTCTTGCGGCGGTGACTGAATATCGCCTGTGCGAGGCGGCGAAAGGCCGCATACTCGCTGATGCGCTCGAGGCGCGCGTCGTCGGGGATGATCTCGACTATCGCCGAATCGACCAGCGGCTCCGGCCAGAATACCCGGCGGCTGACTTTCCGCACTATCCGCGCCGCACCGTGCACCTGGACGACTACCGACAGCATCCCGTAGTCCTTGCCGCCCGGCTCGGCGACGATCCGCCGCGCCACTTCCTTCTGGAGCATCAGCACGAGCCGTTCAATCGGCAGCGGCCCGGAGAGCAGCGAGCAGATCGCCGGTGTGCTGATCGCGTACGGCAGATTGGCAACCACCTTCAGCGACGGGACGCCGGCGAGTGCATCAATGACGGGCTGCGATATTTCACCGCTGGAGATCGCATCGGCGTTGATAAGTTCGACATTATCGAGGCCGTCCAGATGCTCGCCGCAGATCGCCAGCAGTTGCGGCGAGATTTCGACCGCCACAACCCTTCGGGCGGCTTCGGCCAGATGCCGCGTCAGCAGCCCCGTGCCCGCCCCGATCTCGAGCACGACGTCATCGCGCGTCGCCTGCGCGGTTCGGACGATCCACGCGAGAAGATTCAGATCGAGCAGGAAATTCTGCCCCAATCGCTTCGACGGCCGAACGCCAAAGCGGCGAAGACGCTCTTTCAATTGCCGGAGCTTCATCCTGATCCCCGCCTGCGGCAGGCGAACCGCCCGGCCAGTTCGATTGCCCGTGCCATCGAGGTGCAATCGGCTATGCCCTTGCCGGCGATGTCGTAGGCGGTGCCGTGATCGGCCGACGTGCGGACGATCGGCAGCCCCAGCGTGATATTCACGGCCGTCTCGAAGCAGCTCGTCTTGATCGCGATCAGCCCCTGGTCGTGATACATCGCAACGACCGCGTCGAACTTCCCGCTGAGAGCGTTGTGGAAGATGGTATCGGGCGGATGCGGCCCGGAGCAATTGATGCCTTCGCGCAGGGTGCGCTCGATTGCAGGGGCGATAATGTCGGCCTCCTCGCAGCCGAAACGTCCGCTTTCGCCGGCGTGCGGGTTCAGCCCCGCTACGGCGATGCGCGACTCTTCGATGCCGAAAAACTCGCGGAGCCCGCGATCCGTCACGGTTATCGTTCGGGCGATCCGGTCTGTAGTCAGCAGTTCGAAAACCTGCCTGAGCGGCACGTGGACGGTCACGAGCGCGACCCGCAGCGTGGGCCCGGCGAGCATCATTACGAAGTCGGCCGAGCCTGTCCGTTCGGCGAGGATCTCCGTGTGGCCCGGATGCGGACACCCGGCGAGCGCGAGGGCGGTCTTGTGAATGGGAGCCGTGGCGATTGCGTGCGCGCTGCCTTTCATGGCCAGGTCAATCGCCGCGTGGAAGTAGTCGAGCGACGCCCGACCGCCCTGCTCCGTCGGCTCGCGGGGCAGATCGGCAGGAACGTTGTCGAAATCAACAAGAACCCGGTCGCCTGACGATGCGTCGATTTCATCCGGCGAAGCTACTACGTCCCACTCGATGTCGATGCCGCACTCGCGGACGGTACGCTGGAACACGCCCCGGTCGCCCAGCACGATGAAGCGCTCGTCACGCAATCCGCTGTCGACCAGCAGTGCTTTGAGGACGACTTCCGGCCCGATTCCGGCGGGGTCACCCATTGTGATGGCGATGGTATGTTTCACAGTTCGAAATCGTCACCGAGATAGAGTCTGCGAACCTCGGCGTCTTCAACAATGTCTTCGGGGACGCCATGGCGGATGATAACGCCTTCCTCGATGATGTAGGCCCGGTCGGTAACGCGCAACGTCTCGCGGACGCTATGGTCGGTCAGCAGGATGCCGAGGCCCTGGTCCCTGAAAGCGCTGATCATGCGCTGCAGCTCTGATACACGTTTCGGATCGACGCCGGAGAATGGCTCATCGAGCATCAGCAGCAAAGGCGATGTAACCAGTGACCTGGTGATCTCGAGTCTGCGCCTCTCTCCGCCCGAGAGTGTATACGCCTTCTGCCATGCCAGGTGTGCGAGTCCGGCAGTTTCGAGCATATCGCGGCAGCGCCGGCGGCGCTCGGAACAGCGCAGCGGCAGTGTCTCGAGGATCGACATCACGTTGCCCTCGACCGACATCCGCTGGAAAACCGACGGCTCCTGCGAGAGATAGCCCATCCCCAGCCGCGCGCGGCGATACATCGGCAGATTCGTCACATCAATGCCGTCGAGCAAGACGGCCCCCTGGTCCGGCCGGGTCATCCCCATCGCCATGCGGAACGACGTCGTCTTGCCGGCACCATTCGGCCCCAGCAGCCCCACTATCTCGCCGCGATCCACGTGAAAACTCACGTTATTCACGACGGTCCTGCCGGAATAGCTCTTCACCAGCCGCGTTACTTGGAACAGATGCATCTCGATTTCACCGCCCCATCACGAATGTGCAAAAACTGTGGAAAACTCTGGGTAAAACCTTTGCAATTCTGCGTATAACGTGGCCCCTGAGCTGCGCGGTCTTCCGCGTCGTGCTCCAGGGGCTTGTTGGCCATCATTCTTTTTCCAACACTATGTTCAGGACTTGGTGATTTGGTTGACCAAGCACGGTGATCTTCTTCTCGTATGGTCTGAACCCTTGGCATTCCACACGAACAAGTCTCTCACCACGTCTTGCGTGGATGATCGGCAACCGCTGCGTGAGGTTTCCCACAAAGACCCCGTCCAGAAAAAGCTCGGCATTCGTGATTGCTTGTCCATCCGGAGTGTCAACGTTGATCTCGAGATTCCCGAGGCGCGATTTGGATACAACGGGTCCAGGCGAGGCACAACTTGATAGCAGAAGACTGATGCCAAGAAGGATGATCGAATTCCTCATTTCAGTTCCTTTCTGTAAAGGCCAACTACCTGATCAT
The DNA here is from genome assembly GCA_030614245.1 of Planctomycetota bacterium. GTDB lineage: Bacteria > Planctomycetota > PUPC01 > JABMSA01 > JAUWKK01 > JAUWKK01. The sequence goes on from JAUWKK010000083.1 coordinate 7,382, forward strand.
GCGGATTCGCCATAATGGCCAGATGACCATGAACGCCTCACCGACGAGGTTGTCTTCGGGCACAACGCCCCACATGCGGCTGTCGTTGCTGCTGGGGCAGTTGTCGCCAAATGCGTAATACTGGCGGCCTCCGAGCGTGGCAACGCCGTCGGTGCCCATTCGGGGGCTCGCAATATAATAGATATCACGATAGAGTTCGATGTTGTCGACCGCCGCCTTCCCGGCAGTGCATACAAACGCCGCCTCGGCCATGCGCGTCGCGACATTGGCATTAACCTCGAACTCGAAGCGTTCGCGGGGCTTGCCGTCTATCGACAGCAGCAGGGTGTCGTCCACGCTTGCGAAGTCGATCCGCACGGGCTTGCCCTCGTATGGTACGGAAACCCTATCACCGACAGGCTTTCCGAATGCTTCGAGCTGAAAAGCGACATCGGTTGCGCTCCGCTTGACGCGGCAGCGGCAGTGTTTCTCGTCTTCTCGGATTTCCAGGATGACTTCGGCGGCGTCTTCCAGGAGTTCGATGTCCGCGGCGAGGCGGATATCTCCAACGATGTAGGACCCGTTTCCCAAGCGGTTCTGCCACGCGGAGTCGGCCTTTTTCCTGATGATCCCACCGAGGCCGTTATTGAAGCGCCCATCAGTTATCCTGTGCCCATACAACAACTTAGCCCCTCCGAGGGGATTCGCCGATGCATCCATCACCACTCGTCCGTCGTCTTCCACCACCATTCCCGGCTGAATCTCCCAGTGCTGCGATAGGGCGGTCCTCAGCAATGCAGGGTCAGCGAGCATCTTGTCAGCCTCATCCTGGAGAGCTGCGTCGACGGAGGCGCGCGCATCATTATAGACGCCGAGCCATTTCTTGAAATCCCGGACGTTGCCTCTCCGGCCTACAATACCCGCAGCCTTGCGCTTGACCCTCTTGCGGGCGTAACTGCTGCACTTCCGCCAGAGCGACTCCGGCTCGACGCAGTTCTCGATGCACCGGAGTTGCGCCTCGACTTCGTGGCCGCGGACCTTCTCACGCCATGTCGCGTAGGCGTCGTTGGGGTTGGCCTTCTCGTACGCGCGCAATGCGGGCAGGCCATCTTTCGGCAGTTAATCGGCGAACTCGTTGAGTTCGCGCACTATATACTGCGAGACCGCCATTCGTTCGTCGAACACCAGCCGCCACAGTCCATTCTGCACCTTTGGAGGCTTGCGGGCGATGTGGCCGTCCACGTAGAGGTCACCGTGCTTGATGTAGAGTGTCTCGCCCGGCAGCCCCACGAGCCGCTTGATGTAGTTCTTCTCCAGGTCTTCGGGAAACTTGAAGACGAAGACATCCCAGCGCTCCGGCTTGGAGACGTCGTACATGAACTTCGAGACGAGAATCTTGTCGCCCTCTGCCGGATCGCCCATGAGGGTCGGCTCCATCGAGCCGGTGGGGATTTTGAACGCCTCGACGACGTAGTGCCTGATGATCATCGCGAGAACGAAAGCGATGGCGAGCGATTCGGCGTATTCGCGGATAGTCCTTGCGGTGCTCTTCGTCTCGGCCTTCTGATTCTCTTCGGTTTCTGCCATTGAATGCTCCAACTTGCCGATGATTCTACCGAACCAGCCGCATGGATTCCACCAAAAATCCTTGTGAAGAGCCAATGGCATCGAGATGACCCACAATTGAGCCATTTGCCCTGTTCAGAAGTTATTGCTGGGTAAGGACCGTTTCGCCGCCGCAGCCCGCCCATGGCGACAGAGAGAGGCGCTCACGTCGCGGCTATCGAGGCCAAAGAGGCTACAACGCAAATGGCTCGAAAGAGGAGCCATTTGCCCTGTTCAGAAGTCGTTGCAGGGTAAGGAAGTGCGAGCAGGCAAAAAAAGTCTTTACCCCAGCGGGCGGCTGGTGAGGGCCGTCGCGGGATGGTGGAATGGCGTCAGGGCCGAAAA
>JAUWKK010000251.1 GCA_030614245.1 Planctomycetota bacterium
AGTAGCCGTCCAGGACGCCGTAGCGGCGCGAACGGCTCTCAAACAGGCCGAAAAACTGGGGTTGGGCAAGCGAGACGGATGGTGAAACCCTCCGGCTGCCGGGCATGGCCGCGCCTATTGATCTCTGTCCAGTCAAATGGGCAGGACTGCACTGGTGATTGTCTTGTCCGACTGCGGAAAGGTCAAAAATGCCATTTTCATGCTTGATTCTTCCGGTCATGTCCCTACAATTCACGTGATGGTATATTGAGAGTCCAGGATCTCAAACTGCAAAATAAGGAGATGGATAATGGCAATCGCTTCGATAGCCTTGGGTGTACTCGGCCTCTTGCTGACGTTTCTTACGAAGGGCTTCTTTATCTACATAGCCATTATTTGCGGATTGGCCGGAACGGTACTTGGCGGCAAGCAGATTCAGGCGGCCCAGGAAGAAGGTGAGAGTGCAGGGCTGGCGTATGTAGGTGTTGCAGTGTCGCTGGCGGCGATGCTAATCGGTGCTTTCATTAACATCAAAGCCAGTTGTTAGTGGCAGGATCGGCGGCACTGGCGCGATATCTTCACACGGCGGTCCGCTCGCCCGGGCCGCCGTATCTCTTTTGCATGCCGAGCAAACCGCTGCGTGATCCTTCATGGTTGATCTGCCGCCCCAATTCAAAGCCCATCGTCGCTTCTGGATCGGCTTCACCCTCGCCGTGGTCAGCTTCGCCGCCGTTGCGTTCACGGTCGACGGCCCCGGCGTCACGTGGGACGAACCCTACTCGATAGCCTCGTCAGAATCCTACATCGAATGGTATCTCGACTGCCCCAACCGTTTCGACTCCGGCAAGATCGGCGAGCATTGGCCCCCTAACAGCGAGCATCCGCCCCTCGCGCAGACTATGATGGGACTCGTCCGCAAAGCCACCGCTCTCGCGGGGATTCCCGGTAACGTACCGCCTTCCAGGCTGTCGGCGGCGGTCTTTTTCGCGGCACTTCAGGTATCGTTGTTTCTGATCGTAGCGGGGGGCGCCGGCGAGGCCGCCGGGGCTGCCAGTTGCCTGTGCCTGCTGCTGATGCCGCGCGTATTCGGCCACGCGCACCTCGCCGTACTCGACGTGCCGCTCGCCTGCATGTGGCTCTGGACGACGCTCGCATTCGTACTCGGGATCAACTCGCGACGCTGGTCGATCGCTGCGGGCATTCTCTTCGGGCTGGCACTGCTCACCAAGTTTGATGCCGTCCTCATACCCATCCCACTCGTGATCTGGGGATTGATCTATCACCCGCGGAAGATACGCCAGAACTTGTTCTCAATGGCCGTGATCGGGCCGATCGTCTTCTTCGCCGGATGGCCCTGGCTGTGGGACGACACATGGCAGCGGCTCAAGTACTACGAGATGGACAAGATCGCCCGGACCGACACGGACAAATGGATCGTGCAATCGTACTACTTCGGCAAGCTTTACGCCAAGCTTTACGCCAACCGCTATCCGCCGTGGCATTATCCTATCGTGATGACGCTCATCACGATCCCCGTCGGCATACTTGCCGCCATTGCGGCCGGGGCCGTCCGGAGCATTCGCAAGGCCAAGCTCAAGCCGTTCTACGGTCTCGTGCTGATCAGCGCGGGCTTCATCCTGGGTCTTGTCAGCCTGCCGTTCACTCCGAAATACGATGGCGTCCGCCTGTTCCTTTCGCTATTTCCGTTCCTGGCGATGCTGGGCGGAGTCGGCTGCGTCTGGGCGTGGAAGAGATTCGCCGGCAGGCTCGCGAGTTGGTCGGCCATAGCCGTCGTTGTCGCTTTTTTCGCATCACAGGCCGTCGGCATCTGCCTGATGCATCCGTGCGAGCTGGGCTACTATAACCTGCTGGTCGGCGGGCCGCCGGGCGCCGAGAAGCTCGGCATGGAGCCGACATACTGGGGCGACAGCGTCACCTGGGAGGCCTTCGACTGGCTGAAGGCCGACCACAAGTCGAGCCGCAAGGCGCGGGTGGCGTTCTTCCCCAAGAGCGAGTTTATCGACGGCATATGGTTCGACGACGGCTACCTCAATCCCGAGAGAATGCAGATCGTCAAGTTCGAGGACCGCTGGGATTACGCGGTACTCTTCGCAAGACGCTCCATGATCGAGGGCAAGCGCGATGCGCGCAGGCTCTGGGATGAGGCCGAGCCGGCGTGGCGGTTCACCCGCGCCGGTGTCGATCTCTGCCGCATCTACCGCCGGCGGTAAGCATGGAATGAACTTCGGCAGGTGCCGCTCTCAATCGCCGCCGGGCGGCTCATCCTGCATGTTCCCGCTCCAACTAATGAGTCTGTATCCAGATCGTGGGGTATGCTGGACAACCGACATCCAGAGGCGATGGATGTTTCCAACGAGAATCGCATGCAAGCTGATTCGTGGCCGCGTAGCGGCCAAGGGATACAGCCTGGGGCTTCAGCCCCAGGAATCAGACAGTATAATAGCTGTGCCCTGAAGGGGCACGGCAGATGATCCTTTTCCTCCGCCCCTTCAGGGCGGCTCGTTCTTTTTCGCTCCTCAACTGGGGCTGAAGCCCCAGCCTATATACCCCCCGGCTCTCAGCGGCTCCGCAGCGAAGAGACGAGGTCCCTTCCGGGCCTACCGAAAGCTGAGGCACACATTCGCGCCTGACGGCCCACAATTCTTCGCCAGCCCGAGCATTAGACACATCGTCACACTCGCGGCGCATACGAGATACCCCACGATAGGGAGTCAGACGCCCCAGCACTCCCTCTATTGCAAACTCCTCCGGCGTGCGCTACCATCCAGCTTGACCAGCCGGAATAGCCGGCAGGAAGGTTTCAATGGCGACGAAATACATATTCATCAAAGGCGCGGCGCAACATAATCTGAAGAACGTCGACGTCCGAATTCCCCGCGATAAACTCGTCGTGATCACCGGGCTGAGCGGCTCGGGCAAGTCGTCGCTGGCTTTTGATACCATCTATGCCGAGGGCCAGCGGCGGTACGTCGAGAGCCTCTCGGCATACGCACGGCAGTTCCTCGAACAGATGCAGAAGCCGGACGTCGAATACGTCGAAGGCCTGCCGCCGACTATCGCAATCGAGCAGCGATCTGCCGGGCGCAACCCGCGGTCCACCGTCGGCACGCAGACCGAAATCCACGACTACCTCCGGCTGCTATTCGCCCGCGTAGGCAAACCGCACTGCCACCAGTGCGGCAGGCCGATCACGCAGCAGTCGCCGCAGCAGATATGTGACGTCGTGCTCAACTACCCGCCCGGCACGAAGATAATGATCCTCGCGCCGCTCGTCCGCGGCCGGAAGGGCGAACATCGCGGCGTCATCGACGACATCCGCCGCGAGGGCTTCGTACGGGCACGCATCGACGGCGAAATCCACGGCATCGACGAGACACCGCCGCTCGATAAGAATAAGGTGCACAGCATCGAGGGCATCGTCGCCCGGCTCGTCATCAAGGATCGCATCCGCTCGAGGCTCCAGGATGCGCTCGAGGCCGCGCTGCACCTCGGCGAGGGGCTGGTCATCATCTCGCGTCAGCAGAATGGCAAATGGATCGACAACATCTTCAGCGAAAAGTACGCCTGCCCCGAGTGCAACGTGAGCCTCGAGGAGCTATCGCCGAGGATGTTCTCGTTCAACAGCCCGTACGGCGCCTGCCAGACGTGCGACGGCCTGGGCGTGCGGCTCGAACTGGACGTATCGCTGGTCGTGCCCGACAAATCGCTGTCGATTGCGAAGGGGCTGATCCTGCCCTTCCGCAGGATGGGCCCGGGCTATGCGAGGGTTTATTCGCGCTACATGAGACGCTTTGCTCGAAGGTTCGGCGTCCGGCGCGATACGCCGTTCAACCGGATGTCGGCCGAAATCCGCAAGATACTGCTCTACGGCACCACGTTGCGAATGGAAGAGAAATACGGCTACAGCTTCGACGGCGTGATACCTCACTTGCAGCGGCAGTTCAAAAACACCGACAACGACGCGCTCAAGGCCAGAATGATGGAGTTCATGACCGAACAGCGCTGCCCTGAGTGCGACGGCGGCCGCCTGCGGCCCGAAGCGCTCGCCGTCACAGTCGGAGGCAAGAACGTCCACGACATCTCGCAATTCTCGGTCGAGGGCGCGACCGGTTTCTTCACCGAGCTGCGTCTCGGCGCGGAGGAGAGCGTCATCGCAAAGCAGGTGCTGAAGGAAATCCGGGAGCGGCTCAGGTTCCTGAATAACGTCGGGCTATCATATCTGACACTCGACCGCGGCAGCGGGACGCTGTCGGGCGGCGAATCGCAGCGCATCAGGCTGGCGACGCAGGGCGGCTGCGGCCTTGTGGGCGTCTGCTACGTGCTCGACGAGCCCAGCATCGGGCTGCATCCCCGCGACAACGGACGCCTGCTCCAGACGCTCAGGCAACTCCAGCGGCTCGGCAATACGGTGATAATCGTCGAGCATGACGAGGCGACCATCCGCGAGGCCGACTACGTGGTGGACCTCGGCCCCGGAGCGGGAGTACACGGCGGCGAGATCGTCGCGCACGGCGGCATCGAAGACCTGATAGCGCAGCCGAAATCGCTCACCGGGGCGTTCCTGTGCGGCAGCCAGCGGATCGACGTGCCCTCCGAGCGCCGCCGCGTCTCCGAGAAGCACGCCGTCTGGGTCATGGGCGCGGGCCAGCACAACCTGAAGAAGATCGACGTGCCGTTCCCGCTGGGCGGTATCATCTGCGTGACGGGCGTGAGCGGCTCGGGCAAGAGCACGCTGGTCGGCGAGATACTCGTCCGAGCGCTCAAG
>JAUWKK010000235.1 GCA_030614245.1 Planctomycetota bacterium
CCGATGCCATCAGAATCGCCGTAATTGAATACAATGAATCCGCCGCTGGGGGTCGACCAGTTCTCGACGAGTTGTCGGGCTTCGGCACGCACGGCATCGGCATCGCCCCCGGGCAGGGTCGCTTGGATGTCCACTGTCGTCAGGAAGCAAATCTTCCCGGCAAAACGCCTGCCGAGTTCCTCTATCCCGTATACCTGCGGCTGTTGCAGGTTCACGACGTCGGCGCCGGTGTCGATGAAGAACTGCACGAAATCGTTCACCTTCCCGCAGGTATGAAACATAACGTGCCAGCCGTGGCTGTGAATGGAGTCGAATAGCTGCTTATACCTGTCGAAGAAGAACTCCCTGAAGACGCCTGGTGAGACGAGCGTATTCTCCTGGGAGCCCCAGTCGTCAGTGAGAAAAATCCCGTGCACGCGGTCGCCGAACCGCCTGGCCGCCTCGCCGATGTGCTCGATCTTGTATTCGAGGATCATATCCAGGATTTGATGCGTCTTCTCGGGCTCGAGGCAGCAATCTTCGAGGGCCCGCGCGAAGCCGCGAAGCATCTCGAATCGCTCGATCAGATTGAAGTGGCTGGTAATCACCACGTAGCGGTCGCCGGCGTCCTTGATGTCGTCTTCGATACGCGCGAAGTAAAACGGATTCTTCGGATTTGGCGGCTTGTAGCTCGCCAGGCTGCTCCAGTCTTCAAGCGGATGATATACCACCTGGCCCATGTTATTGACTTCTGTCCGTGCCCAGCCGCATCCCCAGTCGTCTTCGACGGCATTGTCGAAATACCACCCGGCCTCCTGCCTGTCCATTTCCCAGGAATCGCAGACATCATTGGGGAATCCCGCTATCTTCGCCGACAGTCTTTCGTTCCAGGCACTGCCCAGGAAAAACGGCAGCCGGGGCGGCGTATCAAACTCGATCGCCCTGCGTACGATTTCTCTTCTATCCATTTCCACGGGATGTCTCCTTGTCAATAGTTATCTCTTCGTGAGCCATTTGCGTTGCAGCCTCTTCGGCCCCGATAGCCGCGACGTGAGTCGTCTCTCTATGGCGCCATGATGCGGCTGCTGCGGCAAGGCAGCGCGGTCAGCGTGCTTTTGGGCTAATCGCGCGCGTTTGCAGCGAGCTCTCGGCAGACCTTACGCGGCCGCCCGCACAAGGCTGCGCATCAGGTACCTCCGATTCTGCCTCACTCGGCCCAAGGCCATTGCGAGCATTACGGCGAGCGCCAGGCCGCAACGAAACTCCATCTTTTTCAGACCTCCTTGCTTCAGGGTTCGTTTTGACCAGATTATACCAGGGCAGGTCGCCATTTTCACTGGGGGCAAATTAGCCTTTTCTCGGCCCTGACGCCATGCCACGATCCCGCGACGCCCCTCACCAGCCGCCCGCTGGGGTAAGGACCTTTTTTGCCTGCCCGCACGTCTTTACCCAGCAACGACTTCTGAACAGGGCAAATGGCTCGCCGATGTAAACAAATGTATCGCACCACTGCCCGCTCATTTCACTTTCACGAGCCGATACTTGCCGTCACCAAGTCCGATCTTGATGCACTCTTCGATTTGGATATACGGGTCCTTGCCGTGTATCTGCTGGAGCAGGTGACCGCTTCCGGTGCGCTTGAGCGGGTGCGTCAATGAACCCTCGATGAAATTCTCGGCCTCGATCAGATCGAGGGCCGCCGTCTCGACCGCACATATACTGTCACCTGCAACGATGCCTATATCCGGTACGATCGAAGGAGTCGTGAACCCCCAGCAGTCGCAATATGGCGTGATGTGTTGCAGTTCGGTGATGAAGAACACCCTGCCGGGCTCGAAGGTGCGCAGCGCCTCGCGGGTCGAGACGGCCATGCCGTGCTGGAAGTGCCGGTAGCCGCTCTGATCGATCGAGATCGCGCCGCTGGGGCAGGCAATCTCGCAGTGCATGCAATACTTGCAGTGGTGATCGATAAAGGATATCTTGCCGTCGGTCATTATTACGGCGTTGTTGGGGCAGTTGTCGATGCATAGCCGGCAGCCTGTGCATTTCGCTTCGTCCCACTCGAAAGCGGCGCTCATCAAGCGGTGGATTTGCCCGCGGGTGGGCCCGTCGACGCAGCCCATCGCGATATTCTTGATCGCCCCGCCGAAGCCGCTCTGACCGTGGCCCTTCCCGTGCGAGAGCACGATCATCGCGTCGGCATCGACTATGTTGCCCGCAAGATTCACTTTCTTCAGCGTTCGATAATTGACGCGGCGGCTGTATGTGAAGGCATCGGCCACGCCGGCCACCGGATGAAGCGGCGCACCGAGCACCTCGGCGGTATAGCCGCGCTCGTGAGCACTCGAGACTGCGCCGGGCGAATCGGTTATGAACGGCTTCCCGCCACCAGCTTTCACGGCGCCCACAATGATTCGCACCAGTAACGGATGGACCGTCGAATAGCCCACATTTCCACCCAGGTGCATCTTGATCGCAACCCGCTTCTCATTGAAACGCTTCTTGAAGTTCCACTTGCCGAGCATTCGGTCGAGCAGAAGCGGCAGCGTGGCATCGGCGCGAAGCTCCTTCGGCTTGGACGATGCAAACGTGACCTTATCAGGCATGGAAAGCTCCTGTCGTTAATACGTACATTCAAAATCTGTAACAACTGCGGATTATATCAGAAGCGACGGGGCATGGCAATTGCGCGCGTGGATTCGGGCATGACCCCAGATATTGGGGTATGCTGAACAACCGTGATACAGGGGTAATGGATGTCTTCAACCCGAGTCGCATGCAAGCTGCTTCCTGGCCGCGTAGTGGCCAAGGGACAAAGCCTGGGGCTTCAGCCCCAGGAATCAGACAGTATAATAACTGTGCCCTGAAGGGGCACGGCATATCTTCCTTCCTCCGCCCCTTCAGGGCGGCTCGTTTTGTTTCGCTCCTCAACTGGGGCTGAAGCCCCAGTCTATATGCCCCCCGGCTCTCAGCGGCTCCGCAGCGAAGAGACGAGGCCCCTCCCGGGCGTACCAAAAGCCGCTCACCAGCCACTGAAAATCACCGAGCCTGCAACAATCCGTGATAGCGCGCATTCCTGCGTATCAGGACGAAATAGACGGACTGCCCCGGCTCTATCATCTCGAGTCCGAAGCCGAGGTTGCCCCCGGCAGTCGAAATACCGCCGACCTGGATGATAACGTCGCCTATCCTCACGCCCGCGTGAGCAGCGGGACTGCGCGGTTCGACTTGCCGCACTACCAGGCCGGTCAGCGCACGGTACGGCAGCCGCGAGGCTTCCTTGCTCGTCGGCTTCTCGATGATCAGGCCGAACTTCTCCCGTGCCAGTTTCTTCGCGTCGGGCGCGGGAATCTCAGCTATGCGGAGCTTGCGGGTCAGCGTCCTGGCCCCTCGGCGGAGCTTCAGCCGCAGTTCGTCGCCCGCCTTGTGCTTGAGCACGGTCAGCCGCAGGTCGAACAGGCAGCTCACGCGCCGGCCGTCGGCTTCGGTTATCACGTCGAGCGGCTTGATGCCTGCATCGGCCGCGGGGCTGCCCTTCTGAACGCCCGCAACGAGCACGCCGTCGCCCGGCTCAGCACCCACCTGCCGCCCGAGCTCGGCGGTCAATTCCTGGGCGTCCACCCCGACGAGCATCCGCCGCAGCGTGCGGTAGTCGAGCATCTCGCCCATTATCGTCTTGACCCTGTCGACCGGTATCGCGAAGCCGATATTCTGGGCCCTTGCATAGATCGCCGTGTTGATGCCGATAAGTTCGCCGTTGATGTTCACCAGCGCACCACCGCTGTTGCCGGGGTTTATGGCGGCATCCGTCTGGATAAGGCCCTTCATCACCTCGCGGTCGCTCGACTGTATCGAGCGGTTGATCGCACTCACCACGCCCACCGACACGCTGCTCTCGAATCCGAAAGGATTGCCCATGGCGATCACCGTCTCACCGATCATCAGGTCGGAAGACCTGCCCAGTTCGGCGGTCGGCAGCGGCCTGTCGGCTTCGATCTTGATTACCGCGATGTCGTTGTCGGGGTCGGAGTTCACGAGCTTCCCCTCGTAGGTCTTACCGTCCTTCAGGTTGACGTGGATCTTCGACGCCCGCGAGATCACGTGCTCGTTCGTGACGACGTAGCCGTCGCTGTCGATAATCACGCCCGAGCCGAGGCTCATCGTTCGGAATCTTCGCGAACGAAACCGCCGGAAGAACTCCTCGAACGGATCATCGAAGAACCGCCGCCGGAAATCGAACGACGGCGCATACTGCTGCTGCACGATCCGCTCCGTCCCGATGTTCACCACCGCCGGCCCGGCCTTCTCCACCGCCTCGACCACCGCGTTCCGGCGCGGCCAGACTTTCTCGCCGGCTGGAGACAAGCTCGTGCAAAGGAGCAGCAATGCTGCAACAGCGAATAGTTTCCTGTGATCGAACATACTTCGCACCTCTAGTCAAACAGGCGATTCTTGTTCACATTCCGCTTCTTGTGCTTGCCTGGTTTCTTGAATGTGACGTTCGTGTGCCTGCCATAAGGATAATCGATTCTCTTGCCGCCCAGCAGGTCGGGGATGGTAAGGAGTTGCAGTCTGGGGTGGCTTGTGCCCCAGGGGGAGTCGTAGAAGCCGGCCGATGCCGCTTCTTTCTTCATCGCCGTGGTTGGATCGCGCATCGAGATGAGCACTCCGACCTTCGCCTGCTCCCGCTCGAGGACCCCGCGCAGATCGCGCACGTGAGATACAGAGACCTTCCCGCCCTTCACGGAGATGACGACCTGTTTTGTCCGCTTCTTCTTCTGGTTCTCGTCGTGAAAAAACAGACGGCCGTCGATGCCCCTGTCGGCGCCCTTTTTCTGTTCCACCGGCCGGGCGCTCACCAGCCCTAGCGCCCACCACTGCAACTGAAAGGGGTCCGGTCGGGCCAGAGCTTGAGCATCCGTGAGGGAGACAGGTTCACCTGTGACCTGGAAGGTCACGCTGTTCCCAAAAG
>JAUWKK010000123.1 GCA_030614245.1 Planctomycetota bacterium
AGGCAGGCGTTCATCTGTGGTTGCCTTTCTTCTGAAAACGCGGATAAATACAGAGAAGAGTGGAACCGCTGATAAACACAGATAAACACAGATAGGAAGTCTTAATTATCAGCGTTCATCTGCGTTCATCTGTGGTTGCTTTACGAAGCGTTTTCTTTTTGCCCGGCGTCTGGCGATTTGGCCAAACGGCCAGAGCTGCTGAGGAAGCATCAGAATGAGAACAAAGGAGGGGAGGAAGCTGGCGGTAATCGCGGGCGTCTTCCTGGTGCTCTTCTGGCTGCCAGTGAGCTGGGACCGGTTCACGGGCGGCGTAATGGAATCGCTCCACTTGGCAAAGTGGTACGCTCGGGAGCACGTGCTGCTGTGCCTTGTGCCGGCGTTCTTCATCGCTGGTGCCATCGGCGTGTTCATCAGCCAGGCGGCGGTAATGAAGTACCTCGGGGCCGAGGCCAACAAGGTGCTGGCCTACGGCGTGGCCAGCATATCGGGCAGCATTCTGGCTGTCTGCTCCTGCACCGTCCTGCCGCTTTTCGCGGGGATATGGCGGATGGGCGCGGGGCTGGGCCCGGCAACGGCTTTCCTCTACTCCGGGCCGGCGATCAACGTCCTGGCGATCATCCTCACCGCCCGAATCCTCGGGCTGCAACTGGGCATTGCGCGCGCCGTGGGCGCCGTCGTCTTCAGCATAATAATCGGCCTGATCATGCACTTCATCTACCGCAAATATGAACTGGAGAAGGCCGACAGGCAGGCCGGCACTCCCCAACCGGAGGTTACCCGCCCGCTGTGGCAGAATGCCATCTTCTTCGCGGTAATGATCGGCATCCTGGTGTTCGCCAACTGGGGCGCGCCGAATAACTTCCGATTTAAGCTATCTGACGGCCGGACGCTCCAGGCCGCAGTTGTCAATGCGCCGGAGGACCTATCCGCACAGGGCGCCCATTACAACTTGAAACTGACCGAGGGGCCTGAGGACGGAAAGGAAATCCAAATCCAGGCGGCTGACGTGCTCGAAAAGACGCCCGTGCCAGGAGCCTGGACGACCATCTGGCGGGGCAAATGGCTCATCACGTCCGCCTTCGCGGCGGCGTTCGGGTTCGTCTTGATCTTCTGGTTCTCACTCACATGGTGGAAGGTTCTTCTTGCGGCGATGCCGGCAGTGGCGCTGGCCTTGATCCCGCCCAGTGGCGGCATGTGGGTGCTGATCCCGTTTTCGGCGGCCATCGTGGGCCTGTCGATTATCACGAGCATGGACAATGGCGAAGCCGGCGACTGGTTCAGTGCCTCCTGGGGATTTGCGAAGCAGATACTGCCGTTGCTGTTCTTCGGTGTGCTGGTGGCCGGATTCCTGCTGGGGCGGCCCGGCCATGAAGGCTTCATAGCCGGCACATACGTGGACATGTTGGTCGGTGACAAGCCGGAAACGTTCCTGGCCATCACCGGCTTGGATGGCGGCGCCTTCGACTCGCTCATTCGTGCGATCTGGCCGGTCTGGACGAACTTCTTTGCTTCCGTCTTTGGCGCATTCATGTACTTCGCCACACTCACCGAAGTGCCCATCCTCCAGGGGCTGATCGGCTCAGGAATGGGCAAGGGCCCGGCGCTGGCGCTGCTGCTGGCCGGGCCGGCCTTGAGCCTGCCAAACATGCTCGTGATACGCAGCATCATGGGCACGCGCAAGACGGTCGTCTTCTGCTCGCTGGTAGTTGCGATGGCGACATTCAGTGGGGTGATCTTCGGTGTATTGGTACGATAAGGGCGACCACGCTTTAGAAGAGTGGAACAGTGGAGCAGTGGAACAGTCGAGAGATTGAGATTGTCACCTGCTCACCTGCTCACCTGCTCTACTTTTTGGGGCATGTTGCTGATGGGCAACGTATCAGGCTGGCGCAAGACGCTGGTGTTCTGTACGATAATCGTGGTAATAAGCACGTGGCTCGTGCGGCAAGGAGTTGAACGATGATGAAGATACAGATACTGGGAACCGGATGCCCGAAGTGTAAGAAGCTGGCGGAGAACACCGAGGCAGCCGCCAGGACGCTCGGAATCGAGTATGAGATAGAGAAGGTGACCGACATCAGCGACATCATGAAGTTCGGTGTGATGATCACCCCGGCCCTCGCCGTCGACGGCGAAGTCAAGGTAGTCGGCAAAATTCCGTCGCCGGAGGAGATTGAGAGATTTCTCGCATAGCGGCTACCGGTGGATGCAGAATTGGGAGAGAGTTACCGGCCGGTGGGCCGTATCGATCTCGCAAGAGAAGGAGGAGTTATCCATGAGTAGAGCCGGAAGAATTAGCATTGTAGTCGTTTTGGCCGCCGCCGTGGTTGCCGTGATTATTCTGAAATCTGACAATGGCGCAGCCCCGACAGCGAACGAGACGTCAACACAAGGGCCGGCGCAAGCCGCCCAGCAAGCGGACGAATCACAGAGCAAGAAACCCAACCCCGACAAGGCCGCCTTGCCGAAACTGATCGACCTGGGTGCCGCCAAGTGCATCCCGTGCAAGATGATGGCGCCGATCCTTGAAGAACTGAAGAAAGAATACGAGGGAAGGCTCAAAGTTGTCTTCATCGACGTCTGGAAGGAGCCGGAAGCCGGCAAGCCGTACGGGATAAGAGTGATCCCCACCCAGATTTTCTTCGATGCGTCGGGAAAGGAGCTTTATCGGCACGTAGGCTTCCTATCCAAGGAAGACATCCTGAATAAATGGAAGGAGCTGGGAGTGGACCTCGGGGCGACCCGGACTGCGATCCGGCGAGTGCCCGCCGGCCAAGTGAAGCCGCGCGGAAAGGAGAATTGTACACTATGCAGGAACTCTTCACTTTACTGACGCGAGCGGTGGAGGGCACACCGCTGGTCGCCATCGGCGCCGCCGTTGTGTGGGGAGTCCTCAGCATCCTCCTCAGCCCGTGCCACCTCTCGAGCATTCCGCTCATCGTGGGTTTCATCGACCATCAGGGGAGCATGTCCACCAGGCGCGCCTTTCTTATTTCGACGCTGTTCGCAACGGGTATCCTGATCACCATCGGCGTGATCGGTGCCGTGACGGCCGCCGCCGGCCGCATGATGGGCGACATAGGCGCCATCGGCAACTACCTCGTCGCCGGCATCTTCTTCCTCGTCGGGCTCGTTCTGCTAGACGTCATACCCATGCCGTGGTCGGGTCCGGGTCAGGTCGGGATGAAACGAAGGGGCATCCTCGCCGCGTTCATTCTCGGGCTCGTGTTCGGCATCGCTATAGGTCCGTGCACTTTCGCCTACATGGCCCCAATGCTCGGCGTTACGTTCAAGCTGGCGGCCACTAACATCGCCTACGGAGTAGTGCTGCTGTTGGCCTACGGGTTCGGTCACTGCTCGGTCATCGTGATTGCGGGCACGTTCACCGAGCTCGTCCAGCGGTACCTCAACTGGAACGAGAAGTCCAGGGGCGCCGTGATTCTAAAGCGGATTTGTGGCGTGCTCGTGCTGTTGGGCGGAGTTTACATGATATACACGGCTCCGTGAGGGTTCGACCGGAAACGCGGAAGGTTTTCTAACCACACAAGGGAGAATGGACATGGCAGAGAAGCAGAAAAGGCGAAGATTTCTGGGAGCCGCCGGCGCGGCGATTATTGCCGGCGGAGCAGCAGAGAGGGCATTGGCGCAGGCGCCCGGACGCAAGGGAATCAAGATCGTCGGCATCTCTTGCAGCCCGCGCAAGGGCAAGACCACAGCGGCCGCAGTGAATATCTGCCTGGAAGCCGCCAGGCAGGTGGCCCCCAATGTCGAGACCGAGCTGATCGACCTCGCCGGAATGAGCATCCCCGGTTCCGTCGCCGCCGGAGTGCCCCTTGAGCCGGGGCGGAAAGACGACTTCCCGCAGCTCGTCCCGAAGCTCGCGGACGCCAACGTGGCCGGAATCATCGTCGGCTCACCGGTCTACTTCGCCAACATGAGTGCGCTGTGCAAGGCCTTTCTCGACCGCTGCATCGCCTTCCGCAAGAAAGGCTTTGCCTTGAGCAACAAGGCTGCCGGCGCAGTCGCGGTTGGAGGGGCGCGCAACGGCGGGCAGGAACTTACCGTCCGGTCGATCCAAACCGCACTGATGTGTCAGGAGATGATCGTCGTGGCGAAGAATCTCGGCCGGCGCGTTGCCGAAGTCGCCCTGCTCGTCGCCCGCGCACGAGACTGAGAAACTCGAAACTGGACTTTACTATTACCGCGAGGGGATGTATTATGAGTATTAACTGAGAATGGCCCGCACGCGCTCCCGGGGCACAACGCAACCGGCTCGGCTGGCTTCCTTGAAACTCGTACACCATCAGGATATGATTCCAGTGGGGCAGATTAAGATCACTGATGGAATTCGAGCAGGTGAGCAGGAGAGAGGTGACAATCTCAATCCCTCGACTGTTCCACTGTTCCACTCTTCCACTGATGGCGGTGCCCGCGGGCTGCGGAGAGTTGATCAGGAGAGAGTTGAGCAGGTGAGAAGAGCCTTCTTCTCTTTCTACTGCTCTACTTTCAACTGTCTCCTTACTGATGCGGAGGTTGCATGCACATAGTCGGCCTGAGCATTCTTCTATTCTCCTTCGCGCTTGGGGCCATATTGACGGGGGTGGCCCGGCGCGTCGCGCTTCGGCTGAACTTCGTTGACGTGCCCAACCATCGCAAGGTCCACAAGGCGCCGATGCCCTTGGGCGGCGGAATCGCCATCTGCGCCGCCGTCACGCTGCCGCCGCTGCTGGGCTGCCTGGCCGCGCTCATCTTCCGCGACGGGTTCCCCGAGTGGGCGCCGCAGATCGTTCACGACACCCTGCCGCTGCTGCTGAAGAAATGGCCGACCGTCCTGGCAATGCTCGCCGGCGGTGCAATCGTCTGCCTGCTGGGCGCGATCGACGACGCCCGCGGCCTGACCGCATGGTCGCGGCTGGCCATCGAGTTCCTGGTCGCTGTCGTCCTTTTCATCCTGGTGCCGGAACTCAGGATCACGGTTTTCATCGAGAGCACAGTCGTTTCGGCCGTCGCGACGACCGTTTGGATCGTGGCGCTGATCAACGCATTTAATTTTATGGATCACATGGACGGATTGTGCGCGGGCACGACCGCGGTGGCCTGCGTGATCTTCCTCGTGGCGGCGCTGGCGACGGGGCAGCTTTTCGTCGCGGCGCTTGTCCTTGCGATGCTCAGTGCGGTGCTGGGATTCCTGCTGTTCAACTTCCCGCCTGCTAAGATATTCATGGGCGACGCGGGCAGCACGTTCATCGGGTACATGATGGCCGTGACGACGATCGCTTTCACATTCTACCAGCAGCAGGCCGAGGCGCACTGGCTTCTCTCGCTGCTGCTCCCCGTGCTGATCCTGTCGGTTCCGATCTTCGATACGGCCGCCGTGCTCTACATCCGCATGCGCGATCGCCGGCCGCTGATGTCATCGGACCGCAATCATTTCTCGCATCGGCTGATCGAGCTGGGCATGACGAAACGCCAGGCGGTGCTCACGATCTATCTGGCCACATTCGTCATAGGCGCCGGCGCAATGTTCTGGTATCAGCTTAACGTCTGGGGCGGCCTGATAGTCTTCGGGCAGGCCATGGCCGTCTTCGGCATCATCTTCCTGCTCGAAGCCACAGCAAAGAGAAGGCGCAATTCGTAATCATGCCCGGTAAGTCCAGCAAACACGGCCGACGGGCGGCAGGCCCCGAGATCGGGCCTGACGTTGTCGCCAGGCTTGTGGGGATACTTCGGCCGGGAGCGCTCGGCCTGACCGTATTCATCGTCGCAGCACGGCCGATGCTCGGCCAGAGCTATGATCTGGACGCCTTCACCTTCGGCCTGATCCTGCTGGCCGCGGTGATGTGGTTCACCTCGATGCTCATCGATGGCGAAATGCGCTACCGGCTGACCGGCATCGAACTGCCGGCGCTCGGGCTGCTCCTGCTGGCAGCCGCGTCGAACTTCTGGGCGCATCACCTGCAATCGAGCCTCGTCTACACGCTCAACTTCCTCGGCTGCCTGCTGATCTTCGTGTTGACGGCGAATCTCCCGGCGAACAAGGGGCAACTGGTGGCGCGTGCGCTCGTCGCCACGGCCGTCGTCGTGGCGGCGTACGGCATCCACCAGCGCCTTTTCGGATTCGACCAGATGCTGGAGGAGCTCGAGCAGAACCGCCCGCAGGCGCTCCACACTATGAATCTCCCGCTGGAGCGCCTCGATGATGCCATCAGCCGCGTGAAGAGTCTGCAAGTATTCGGCACGTTCGCCAATCCCAATTCGCTCGGCGGTTTTCTCATCCTGGCGCTGCCGGCCGGCTTTACGGCCCTGATAGCGCTGCGGAGGTGGAGGCTCGCCGGACTGATCGTGCTGCTGCCAGCGGGGGCATTGTGCCTGTTCTGGACGGCATCGAAGGGCAGTTGGGCTTCTGCCGCCGGCGGCCTGGCGCTGCTCGCGGGGACGATAGCGGTCGGGAAACTTGCCCGAGGACGGCTGCGCTGGCTGCCTTTTGCAGCGATTTGCATCGTGCTGGCGTGGTCAACGTGCTTCATGTCTCCCGAGAAATGGCGCAGCGTGGGAGGCGAGTCGATGCAGGTTCGGGCCGAATACGCATTCGCAGCCCGAAGTATGATCGCCGAGCGGCCGGCTTTTGGCGTGGGAGCTCACAATTTCCCCGAGCA
This sequence comes from Planctomycetota bacterium, assembly GCA_030614245.1. Lineage (GTDB taxonomy): Bacteria > Planctomycetota > PUPC01 > JABMSA01 > JAUWKK01 > JAUWKK01. Next base: position 6,657 of record JAUWKK010000123.1, read on the forward strand.
CTATCCGCTGCACAAGGCCGCATTTGCCCGCGAGGTACGGGATGCGCACAACAGTTGGCTGCAAGTCGTGGCCGAGCTCGGCCTGGCGGGTGGCGTGCTGCTGCTGGCGCTTGCTGCCGCAGCGGTCCGATTCTGCCTGGCACCGGCAGTTGACGACGGTGAAACCTCGGAGCCTGGAATTCTGCTGCAAGTGCTTGCAGGCGCGGCAGTTATCGGCATGGCACTGACTCTCGGCTCCGCATTCGGCATCGAGGCCGAGCCGGCCGTCAAGGCGCTGTCGTATCTCTTCGCGGCAGTGCTGTGGGTTGTCGCATTCAAGCTGCTGGCCGGGGTACCGATGCGTACGTGGCGGCTGGGCTGTATACTCGGTGTGGCATTTTTCACGATCCATTGCTTCGTTGACTACGACTGGTATGTGCCGGGTCTGGCGATGATCTTCTGGGCACTGCTGGGGTGCGTGGCGGCGACGAGCGCTTCATCGCGCGTTATTACGTGGCGGCCGCGGCCGAAAGTGCTCACGGCACTATCGGTTGTGGCGATTCTGGCGACATTAGCGTATATAGTGCCCGCGATCGGCCCGATGCACCGCGCGATGACCGCCGCCACCTGGAAAGAAGTCGCATGGGGCCTCCAGAGTCCCGAGCACGACAGGGCCGCCCCAGTCCAGAGCGTTCTCGATGCATACGGCAAGTCAATCGCGGCTAATCCGCTCGACGATCAGGCCTTCTACCGGGCCGGCCGCTATTACGAGAAACTGTTCAATGCAAGAGTCAACCGCAGCAGCACGTTCACTCACGCTATCTGGTGCTATGAACGGGCGTCTCAGCTCGATCCGCTGCAAAGCTCATACTATTCTCGCTGAGTGGAGTTGTACGTGGCCGCAGCCGGGCTCCAACGTTCGGTGCGGCTGCTGAACGCCAAGCCGTTTGAGCTTGAGGGCGGCTTCCCGCCGACGAAACGGGCCAGGGAGACGTTCATCGCCCACGCGCGGGAGCAATGGCCGGGCGTATTCGAGCGGCACAAGAATCTCTTCGCCGAGCGGCCGCAGCTGCCCAGGGAGAACTCCCAAGCCGACCGGCTCCTGCCG
>JAUWKK010000219.1 GCA_030614245.1 Planctomycetota bacterium
CAGAGCTTGGACGTGGATGAGGCACGGCCAACCATCCTTACGGGGCCGCAGCATGCCACGCCCCTCAGCGGCGCAGGTATGCGAGTTTCTCGGGGATGGGGATGTTGTTGCCGAAGTTGTCTTCGCCGTAGCCGGAATTCGCCAGGATCTCGATGTCGGCCAGCACCCGCTTGTCGCCCGTCAGCGTGACGTTGAGATCGATGTTGACATCTATCTTGCCCGTCGCCTGCAAGGCTATGATTTCGTTGACGACTTGCTCGAGAAACGCGCCATCTCTCCGCACCGGTTCATCCCGCAGGCGGAGGGGCTGTTCATAAATGACGACCTCGCCCTGTTCGGCCAGGGTCATGATAATGCGGCGAGTAACGGCCTTGACGTCCTCATCATCCGAGAAGCCTTCGGCAAGCGAGAGTTCGGCGATCTTCGATGCCAGCCCCCGGCGTTTCCGGGCATTGATCTTCTCGTTCGCACGAAACATATCAAGCGTGGTGCCGGCGTCGTAGGACTCACCGTCGAGCCCCATGCTCACTTCGCTTCCATAGTGCATTACAATCCTGGCAACCAGCGTTGACGGTCGAACGTGGAACCCGCGATACCTCGGCACGGGCACCTCGATGCTGCCGACTTCCGCGTAACGCTTGAGCATCTCATGGCAGAGACTCTGGGCGCAGGCAAGGTAGCGGCTGCCGTACGCGATGCAGTATTCCATCAGCGTCGCGACTAACGCCTCGGGATCGACGAGAGAATCCTGGCCGACCGGCAGCCGGCCGGCCTGCCGACACACGTGCCGTTCGTAGTAATGCACGAACTCCGTGCCCATTTTCAGCAGGTGATACAGCACGCTGATATGGCCGCGCAGGACCGGCAGGTCGGGATCGAGCACTTCCGTCTGCGTTTCGGAAACATTAGTGTCGTATAGCGACTGGAGATTATGGAACCTGTGCTTGAGGTATCTGAGGCTCTTCTCGCCGACGGGATCGGGGATGCAGGATGCGTATTCTTCGGGCTTGGCCCGGCCTGCGGAGTGCACCATTTCGCTTTCGGATGCCAGGTTAAGGAATGCCGTGGCAAGCTCTGCTACGGTCTCGGCTACGCTTTCGACCTCGCGCGTGTCGCGATCCTGGGGCAGAACGCCGCCGGGGAGTTCCTCGCCGTAAACGCCTCCGTGGGGGGCCTCTTCTGGAATGCTCAGGCCTAAACGCGGCGCCAAATCGAGCAGTCGATAAGACACTCGCAGCAGCGCATCGGTGCAAAACACCAGAGCTTCGTCCGTCGCAACTGCGAAGTCCTGCTCTATCGGCAACAGCCGATAAGATGGCAGCACGTGCTTGATGTGAAGCAGTTCGTAGCTGACATCGGTGAAGCGTTTGATTGTCGCAACGAGGGACCTGAACCCGTGCCAGCGGCGGTTGTTCCTGGCGCCGCAGGCGTCGAGAAGCTCCTCGACCTGCGTTGATTGCGACAGCAGTTCGCCGAGGAGCGGGCGCGTCAGGGCAGATCGGTCGGAAGCGTGTCGTGAGAGATAGTTCACGGCGCCCAGCAGGGCAGTCGAACGCCTGCCGATCAGGCGGGTGAAGTCTTCGTCGTTGATTGTCCGCATGTTTCCCGTTTATTCCGATCCGGTCATGCTGAGCTTGAGCGAAGCATCTTTCAGCACTTGCACGTTCAACATGCAAAAGATTCTTCGTCAAACTCCCTCCGTAGGCGGCCAGGCAGAATGACAAATCCGACGTGCTTTCCCCGCACGTATCCTTTCCGGCAGATAATTATCCCTATCCAGCCCACAAGAGTCAAAGGTCAGTACGCCGGCGGGCATCCTCAAGATCGTTCGCATACAAACAAGTACAAATCCGTATGATTGGCGTTTGATTCATTGAACTCACAAAGTAGAATACATATTGGACTATTTGATCCACATTGTGGGGCAGGCTTTAAGCCTGCCACTAAATCTACAGCCTGGAAAGACTGCACCACATGCAGGAGACACTCATGCGCACTTCGGTGCTGACAGCCATATCGGCCGCACTGCTGATTTCTCTCACGGCGCCTCCCGTTGACGCCGCTTCTTCTTCGGTTCCAACTGCCGGAGCGCAAGCCAAGAAAACCAAGGCCATCAAGGCCCGGCTTAAGCCGCTGCGCGATGCAATCACCGACCTGACGGAAACATTCGGCGGCCGCTATCCCAAGGGCCGCGAGTTCCTCGGGCGGCTTGCCGCGATCGAGCGGGCGGAGGCAGCAGGCAGGCGGATGAACGACGAGCTCAATGCCCTGCGCCGCGAGGCACTCATCGCCAATCCACTCGTCTCGGGACACCCCATCGCCTTCATCTCCCGCAGGCAGTACAAGGGCGATCATCACAACACCGCCACGATGTTCCAGACCAACGAGATCAACACCCGCAGCTTCCAGGGCCCCGCCGAACTCAAGACGATCGAATTCGCCGCCGGCGGCAAGGTCGCCACGCTCGGGAAGGTCCCCAACGGCGTCGCGCGCGACCCGGAAGTCAGCCTCGACGGCAGGAAGATATCATTCTCGATGAGGCACGACATCAAGGACGACTATCACATCTATGAGATCGACGCCGACGGCACGGGCCTGCGCCAGATCACGTTCGGGCCCGGCGTTTCCGATATCGACCCGCTCTACGTTCCCGACGGCACGATTGTTTTCTCGTCAACGCGTGAGCCGAAATACTGCATGTGCAATCGCCACATAATGTGCAACCTGTTCAAGATGAACGCCGACGGCTCGAACATCCACCAGATCGGCCACAGCACGCTTCACGAAGGGCACGGTTCACTCATGGCCGCCGGGCGGATACTCTATGACCGATGGGAGTACGTCGACAGGAACTTCGGCGATGCGCAAGGCCTGTGGACCGTCAACCCCGACGGCACGAACCACGCGGTATACTGGGCCAACAACACCCCCTCGCCCGGAGCCGTGCTGGACGCCCGTGTGATTCCAGGCACCGAGAAGTTAATCTCGACCTTCTCATCCTGCCACGACCGGCCGTGGGGCGCCCTGGCGATCGTCGCTCGCAGGCTCGGCATCGATGGCAAGCCGCCCGTTATCCGCACCTGGCCCGCCGGAGCCATCAACATGGTGATGAGGGGCAACTACGACACGTTCAGGCGCGTCAATCCGAAGTACGAAGACCCATATCCTTTGAGCGAGCGGTACTTCCTCTGCTCGAGGCGGGTCAGAGGCGAGCAGATGGGCATCTTCCTGCTGGATACTTTCGGCCACGAACTGCTGCTGTACGTCGAAGGCCACGGCTGCTACGATCCTATGCCCGTTCGGCCCCGGCCCGCGCCGACGGATATCCCCACGAGAACGGACCTCGCGGAAAAGCAAGGATACTTCTACCTGGCCAACGCGTACAGCGGCACGCACATGAAGCTTGTCAAACCGGGGAGCGTGAAGTACCTGCGCGTGGTCCAATCGCCGGAGAAACGCTCCTGGACGGGCCCCGCCTGGTCGGGCAGCGGCACGCAGGCCCCCGGAATGGCCTGGGACGACTTCAACAACAAACGCATCCTCGGCACCGTGCCCGTCGAAGAGGACGGCTCGGTATTTTTCGCCGTGCCCGCCGACAAGTTCGTCTACTTTCAGATTCTCGACGAGAAAGGAATGATGATCCAGTCGATGCGGAGCGGGACGATGATTCGGCCCGGCGAGCGCACCGGCTGCATCGGCTGCCACGAGAACCGCCTCACCGCTATGCCCCATCAAACTATGCCGCTCGCAATGCGTAAGCCGCCGCAGAAGCTCACGCCCTGGTACGGACCGCCGAGGCTCTACAACTATACCGCCGAGGTGCAGCCCGTCTTCGACAAGCACTGCATCGAGTGCCACGACTACGGCAAGCCCGGCGCGAAGAAGCTGATCCTTGCCGGAGACACCGGGAATGCGTTCAATGCATCTTACGTCGCGCTCAGGGGCTCGGGGTACGTCATGGTCCCAGGGGCCGGGCCGGCGAGTTTCATCCCGCCTTATGGCTGGGGTTCACACAGGAGCAAACTGGCGCAGGTGCTGCTAAAGGGGCACAACAAGGTCAAGCTGGACAAGGAGAGCTTCGACCGCATAGTCACGTGGATCGACATCAACGCGCCGTATTACCCGTCCTACGCAAGTGCATATCCCCGCAACAGGTATGGACGCTCCCCGCTGAACGGCGGGCAGATGAAGCGACTGGGCCAACTCGTCGGCATCAACCTCAACGATCAGAAATCCGAGATGCGCGTCCAGCAGGTCAGCTTCACACGCCCGGAGAAAAGCCCGTGCCTCGCGAGGTTTAAGGACAAGAACGACCGGAATTACAAGGAGGCGCTCGCGATTATCCAAGCCGGCAAGGCCCAGCTCGCAAAGCGCCCCAGAATGGATATGCCCGGAGCGAGGCTCGTCGGCATTGATGTCGAGCGCGAGAAGAAATACCAGAGACTCCTCAAGGCCGAAGCTGAGGCCCGGCGGGCGATTGTCGAGGGCAAGAAGAATCTTGAGAAGAATCCGGGCGGCCATTGATGCCGGGCGCTCACAACAGGCAGGCCATGCCGTAAACAGGCAGGCACGGCCAACCTATGCGGGGTAGACACGTGAAGCACCGCTTGGACGTGGACGAGGCACGGCCAACCGAGGACGGTTGACCGTGGCACCCGGCGGAATTTCAGCCCCGTAAGGGGCGAAATAGAATAGCCCACGGCAACACCGTAGGTGAAGTTATCCACCATGACATCCAGCCCCGTAGGGGCGAAATAGTCCCGGGAATCGGCAGGCCATGTCGGGGGCAGGCAGGCGGGCTTCAGGCGGGATATCCATCCTGTGCCCTGAGCACTTCCATCATGGCGACGAGATTCTCGGGCGGCACGTCGGGCGGCACGCTGTGCGACGGCGAGAAGATATAGCCACCATTGCGCCCGGCGCCGATCAGCCGCCGGGTCATCTCGCGGACTTCATCGACTGTGCCGAAAGGCAGCACCCTCTGCACGCTCATGCCGCCGTGGAAAGCCAGCCGGCCGTGGTATCGCTCCTTGATCTCGAATACGTCCATCACTTCAGGCTGGAACGGATTGAACATGTTCAGACCGATCTCGACGAGGTCGTCGAATATCTCGGCCACGCAGCCGCAGGAATGCATGTTAACATACCTGCCGGCCTCGCGCACGGGCTCGAACATCCTCGCGAGCCTCGGCTTGATGAAATGCCGCCAGTGCTCATAGCCCATTATCAGGCCGGTCTGCATGCCGTAGTCGTCGCCGCATTAAACCGCGTCCCCGCCCCATTCGCGTGCCCG
>JAUWKK010000036.1 GCA_030614245.1 Planctomycetota bacterium
CCGTCAGCCGCGAATGTGAGCGTCAGGGTCCGGTACGTCCGGGAGAGGCCCCGTCTCTTCGCTCCGGAGCCGCTGAGAGCCGGGGGGCATATAGGCTGGGGCTTCAGCCCCAGTAAAGGAGCGAAACAAAACGAGCCGCCCTGAAGGGGCGAAGCGAGCCCGCAACATTCCACGGTCCCGGGGGCACAACGCAACCGGCTCCGCTGCTGTAGCTGGTCTGCTGCGGCTATTCCACGGTGAAAGCGTCGTGCCCGGCTTCGCGGAGGCGTCTTGCTTCGGCCTGGGCCTCGGCTCGCGTGGCGAAGCGGCCGACTCGAACGCACCAGCGGCTCGCAATCTCATCGAGCCTGGCATCGAAGCCTTTCCCCCGAAGCCCCGAGGCCATGATTGCGGCGTTGTTCTTCACGGAATATGCGCCGGCCTGCACGGAGAAACGGCCCGACGGCTGTGTCGGCTGAAGATCGCCCGGGACTGGGCTGTCGGGGAACCGCGTCGCGTAATCCTGCATGACCGGGCGGGCCTCAACCTGCTTGCCGCGGGCGTTGAGAAGCTGCGAGAGGCGAATCATGGCGACGTCGACCGGCGCGCTCGCGGCATTGCGGTTGATTATCGAGCGGTAGTCCTGTTCCGCTTCGTCGGCGCGGCCGAGCGCGCGGAGTGCGTCCGCCCGTCCCAGTTGGACGAGGCCCGCGATGTCGGCGGCGGGTGGGCATTCGAGAGCCCTGCCGAATTCATCCACCGCGCCGGCGGCGCGGCCGAGCATGAGCAGACTGCGCCCGAGCCAGTATCGGCCCGCGGCTTCCTCCGAGGGCGAGAGGCGGAATGCCAGGTATTCCTCGAAGCGCGCAGCGGCCGGGGCGTAGTCCTTCTTGAGGTAATCCCGCGGCCCGCCGGCGAACGGCTCGCCGGCGACGGGCGCGGGCGGCGTCGCGCGGCGGGGAGGGCAGCCGGGCAGGAGGATCGCGAAAAGGACGGCGAGAAGCGGCGGGATGATTCTGTCAGCCATGTTTGATCGCCCGCAAAATGTGAGAAGAGCAGAGCCGTCTACTTCTTTTTGTGCTCGATCTTCGGCCAGGATTTTTCAAGGTCGAACCTCGGATCGTGATCCGGACCGTGGCAGTTGACACACCATTTTCTGCTTGCTTCGAGCGTCTTGTAGCGCTCGGGGGCGTCGCAGTGGGCTTTGCCTGGCACGTGGCACGCCTCGCAGCCGACGTTTGCCAACTGCGGCGTCGCCTCTATTGAACGATATCCGCCGACGTTTTTCAACCCTATTACGTGGCAGACGACGCATTCGGGGTCGTACTGGCGATTCTGCTTGACGAGCGTTTCGTAAGCGTGGGCGTGCTTCGAGTTGCTCCAAACCTTCATAGCGGCTGGATGGCACTTGGCGCACGCCTGCGTCCCGCCGTAGAGGCCTTTTGGATGAGGCGCCCTCGGTACCTTGCCGAGAAGGTCTTCCATCCTGACCACCTGCTGGTAGAAGGTCAGGAGCTCGGTGATGCGCCTGGTGTCTTTCAGCTTCGGGCCGAGTTCGACCTCTTCGGCCTTGACGGTCGCCGCGTTGCCGCCGTCCGCGGGCTTGGTCTTGATGCTGATGACATACTTGCTCTTCGAGCCTGCAAACAGTAGCAGCCCGTCGGTGGTCTGCTTGATATCGGGTTCGTCGCCCTGGTGGGCGCAAAGGGCGAAGAGGCATTCGGGGAGCTTCTTAGCGAGCGGCTGCGCCTGTTCGTAGGGCATGTGAGCGAGCAGGATGGTCCGGTCGCATTTGCCCTTGAGCTGCCCGATGACGCGTTCGATGGCCTCGGCCGGATCGATCAGCTTGACCGGCAGGTTCTTCGCAAAATCGACGCCGAGAAGACCGATCACTGCGACGCGCAGGCCGTTGATCTTGAGCATAACAAACGGTTTGAAGAGGAGATTCCCGTTGGGCCCGGCGATATTGGCCGAGATGAGCGGGACGTTTGCGGCAGCGGCTTCGGCCTTGATAAAGTCGGCGCCGAGCGCGAGGTCCTTTTCGCCGACGTTGACGGCGCTGTAGCCCATCATCCCGAGGGCTCCGATTGTCGTCTGCCACTTGATATGAGCCTGTCGGCCGACGCGCATCGTGAGGTCGCCGTTGTCGAGCAGAACGGGGGCCGGTTCAATCGATGAGATCAGCCGGTCGAGGCGTGCCAGTCCGCCGAGCTGCGGCCGACTGAAGCCGCACGGTTCGAGGTACCCTTTGCGCTGGCCGGTGCAGATGATGGACGGCTGCTCGGCCGGCCGACAGCCTGTCAGACACACTGCCGAAACGAGCAGGAGTGCCGGATAGGGGATTCTCATTCGCGAACCAGTGCGAAAACGGGGATTTCGATGGTCTTGAAGCCGTCTTTGTTGGTGCTGATCACCAGCTTTGCAATCAGTGTTCCGACGGGCGCGTCAGGCTTGAGCTTGACCCGCAGGCGATACCGCGCCCCTTTCTTGACGGCCTCGGTTTCGATGCTGACGTGCTTGCTGTCGATCTTTGCATCGAGTATCTGCAGGTCCTTACCGTCGCTTCTTAAGCCCTGCGTGATGAAGATTTCGCGAGAGGGCTGCGTCTTGCGGCTGACCGGGCCGAAGAGTATCCGCTCGACCGAGACGTCGATATCGGCGATGACCTTTCCGGTGAGTTGTACGGCGAAGCTCTTCTGTCTTGCGTCGTTCGTGCTGAATGTCAGCCTGTGATCGATGACGCCCGCGGGCGCATCCTTGAGGACGGCGACTTCGATTGTGTACGTGTTCTCGCGGCCGGTCGGCCGCTTGGTTATGCCGGCCGAGATGAATGGTGCCGTGGACGTGATGCCGACGATATCGGATTTTGCTCTCTTGATGCGTCTGATGGGTCTCGCTCTCTTGATGCGTTTGACCTGGAACGTAAGCGTCTTGCCCTGTCCGAGGCGGACGTTTCCGAGCGAGAGCTGCTCGGGCGCAGAGAAAGCCAGCGCTCTCCTGCCCCGGAGTGAGAGGACATACAACGGCTTCTCGGGGTCGTTGCTGTGGATGCGAACTTTGGAGTCGTAGAAGTCGTCTCCGCTGGGGGTCATCGAGTCGACGACGTCAAGGACGATCGTGAGTCTTTCCTTCTTGCCCGGAGGGATGACCTTTTTCTCGGGGTGCTTCTTCTTTGGGGGCATTGCTTTGTGCTTGGTGCCGGCTCGGGCGCCCCACAGGTACTTGGTGCAGCCACAGCTCAGGCGGACCTCGGTGATGCTCAGGTCTGCGTCTCCGCGATTCTCGATGATGAAAGGTACGTCGATATAAGGTTCACCAGCCGTCTCATACTGCCCGGGGTCTCCGAACTTGTATATGGGTTTCTCGCAGAAGATGCTCGGCGCGCCGCCGAGCGCCTGTGGAGCGAGAAGCGTCAGGCAACAAGCGAGTCCGAGTATCCGTGTCATCGCGCAGTCTCCTTTTGGGTGGTCTCTCTGCACGTACAAGTATATATCGGTCATGTGCGCTAGTCAAGAGAGTCGCGGGGAGGAATATGCGCGATGACTCACACGAGCGTGCCCGCCTGTGCAGAGGGATTCTCATTCGCGAACCTGTGCGTAAATCGGGACTTCGATGACCTTGAAAGCGTCCTTGTTGGTCCTGATGACGAGCTTTGCAGTGAGTGTGCCGAGGGGCGCGTCAGGCTTGAGCTTGATCCGCACGCGATACTGCGCCGCTTTCTTGACGGTCTCGGTTTTGATGCTGACGTGCTTGCTGTTGATCTTCGCACCGAGTATCCGCAGGCCCTTACCGTCGTTGCTGAAGCCCTGCGTGATGAATACATCGCGCGAGGGCTGCGTCTTCCGGCTGACCGGGCCGAAGACTATCCGCTCGACCGAGACGTCGACCTCGGCGATGATCTTTCCGGTGAGCGGTACGACGAAGCTATTCTGTTTTGCGCCCTTCGTTCTGAAGACCAGCCTGTGATCGATGATGCCCGCGGGCGCATGCTTGAAGACGGCGACTAATATTGTGTATATGGATGCACGGCCGGTCGGTCTCCTGGTTATGATGGCCGAGATGAAGGGTGCTGTGGATCTTACGTCGACGATATCGGATTTCGCTCCTTTGAGGCGTCTGATCGGGAATGTGAGCATCTTGCCCCGGCCGAGGTGGATGTCTCCTAACGATATCTGCCCGGGCGCGGAAAAATCCTGCACGAAGCTGCCCCGGAGTTTGAGGACATACAACGGCTTCTCGGGGTCGTTGCTGTGGATGCGAACTCTGTAGTCGTGGAAGTCGTGTATGGTGGGGGCCAGCAGTTTGGCGGTGTCAATAGCGATGGTGAGTTTCTCTTTGTTGCCCGGAGGGATGATCTTTTTCTCGGGGGCCTTCTTTGTTTCGGACGGAGCTTCTTGTGTCGTATTGGCTCGCTCGTCCCACCGGTACTTGGTACAGCCGCAAGTAAGGCGGATCTCGCCGATGATGAGGTCTGCGTCGCCTCGATTCTCGATGATGAAAGGAACGTCGATGAAAGGTTCATGAAAGTTCTCAAGCTGGCTGCGGCCGCCGAACTTGTATACGGGTTTCTCGCAGAAGATGCTCGGCCCTCCGCCGAGCGCCTGTGGAGCGAGAAGCATCAGGCAACAAGCGAGCCAGAGTATCCGTGTCATTGCGCACTCTCCTTTCGGACTGTCTCTCTGCACGTACAAGTATATTCGGTCATGTGCGCTAGTCAAGACAGTTGCGGGCTGGAAGATGCGCGACGGCTCGAACGCGCCTGCCCGCGTGTGGATGGAGGGGCACCACAGATGAACGCAGATAAACACAGATGAACACGGATAAGGTGGGGCGGGCAGGCACCCGCCTGCCTTCGGCAGGGATAAACACGGATAAGGTGGTCGGGATGCCCGGATGGGACATGTATTTGGCGTGTTTAGAATGCCGGCAGGGTAGACACGTGAAGCAGAGCTTGGACGAGAACGAGGCATGGCCAACCCAAGGACGGTTGACCGTGGCACCCACGGCGGCTTGCAGCCCCGAAGGGGCGAAATAGGACAGCCCACGGCAACGCCGTGGGTCCAGAGCGGGAAATTGCAAAAGCCCTGAAAGGGCGTAGTAAGGCAGCCCACGGCAACGCCGTGGGTACGGTTGACCAATAATTCCCCAGCCCCGAAGGGGCACAGGAATCGCGCGAATCGGCAGGCTGGAAAGCCTGCCCCACATAGAGATGCTGCCCCACCCTCCGGTGCTCTTGCCGGGCCTGTCAGTGCGTGAACAGGCGAATTCCCGAGAATGCCATCACCATGCCGTATTCGTCGCATGCTTGGGTGACGATGTCGTCCCGGACGGCGCCGCCCGGCTCGACCACGTACTTCACCCCGATCTGCTTCGCGCATTCGATACAATCACGGAACGGGAAGAATGCGTCCGAACTGAACGACACGCCCTGCAGGCTGTCGACCCAGACTTTCTTCTCGGCGGGGTTGAGCCGCTTCGGCGGCTCCGTGAAGCTCTCGAGCCAGACGGCTTCAGCCTCGGGGAGCATATCTTCGAGCAGGAACTGGTCTATTGCGTTGTTCTTCTCGGGCCGCCCCAGGCCCGGCTTGAACGGCAGCCCGAGCACGGCAGGATGCCGGCGCAGATACCAGTTGATCGCCTTTTGCCGTGCCAGGCGCGTGCAGTGAATCCGCGACTGCTGACCTGCACCTACGCCGATGATCTGGCCGTCGATCGCCATGCTGACCGAGTTCGACTGCGTATACTTCAACGCAATCGTTGCCACCAGCAGATCGCGTTTCGCTTCGTCCGGCAGTTCTTTGTTTTTCGTGACGATATTGCCGAATATCTCGCCCGTGATCTTTGCATCGTTGCGCCGCTGCTCGATTGTGATGCCGAACAGCTCCCGTTGTTCCATCGGCTGCGGCTCGTAGTCGGTATCGACCTGCATCAGGAGGTACTTCCCGTCACGTTTCTTCTTGAGGATTTCGAGTGCCGCCGGTTCGTAGCCGGGAGCTATGACGCAGTCGGACACCTCGCGGCCGATTATCCTCGCCGTGGCCTCGTCGCAAGGATCGCTCAACGCGATCGCATCGCCGAACGACGACATTCGGTCGGCCCCCCGGGCGCGCGCATAGGCCGTCGCGAGCGGCGTCAGCTCCAGATCATCGACGAAATACGCCTTCTTCAACGTCTCCGACAGCGGCACGGCCACGGCCGCCCCTGCCGGGCTCACGTGCTTGAAAGACGCTGCGGCAGGCATTCCCACCGCCTCTTTCAGTTCCTTCACAAGCTGCCAGGCGTGGAGCAGATCGAGCATATTGATGTAGCCCGGCGCCCCGTTGACGACCTCGAGTGGCATCTCGCGCGACGCCACGAACATCCGCGCGGGAGTCTGATGCGGATTCGTCCCATACCTCAACGCAATCTCATTCGAACTCATTTGGTTACCTCCGATGGGATCAATACGATTGACAGGATGCTCTACAGCGTAGACGGGCCTTCCCCCCTTATGGGTGCCGCGGTCAACGGCCTTGCGTTGGCCCCTCCTGAGGCGGGCAGGCGTGCCTCGTCCACGTCCAAGCTCTGCTTGAACGTGCCACCCCGAACGCAATAACGCCCGGGCATGCTTGCGGCTTGCCCAGGCGATCGGCACGTTACAGCGGGCATCACTTCCTCGTGGTTCATTCCACGCGATCTCGCCAGTCATGACGCCCGCTCTCGATTGTTTGTGGTGGGATATTAGCGCCGAGCAGCTTCCAGGTCAAGAGAAACATTCCGGCGCAGAGCCGGTTGCGTTGTTCGGTGCCGCCTGCGGAGGGAATTGGAACCCCAGATGAACCCGCCACAGGCGGGCAGGCGGGGCGCAGGAGCCTCGGGAATCGGCAGGCTGGAAAGCCTGCCCCACGATCTGAAGTCATACCCCATTCGCTGCCGAAATTTGACTCATCCCGCCGTATTGGCTATACTTTCTCGCCATTCACTGCGCATAGCCGGTTTGAGTTCCAGCCGTGCTTTGGCTTGCGGCATTTTTTCGCAATCACATGGAGAGACCGTTGTGCCTGGCTACAAGGAAACACTTAATCTGCCGAGGACGAACTTCCCGATGAAGGCCGACCTCGTCCGCCGCGAGCCGCAATTCCTCGAACTCTGGAACAAGATGGACATATACGGTCGGATTCGCGAGCGACGGGCCGGAGCCGAGAAATTCATTCTCCACGACGGCCCGCCGTATGCCAGCGGAAGCATTCACATAGGAACCGGCCTGAACAAGGTGCTCAAAGACATCATAGTCCGCTTCAAGACGATGCAGGGATACGATGCTCCGTTCATCCCCGGGTGGGATTGCCACGGGCTGCCGATCGAGCACCAGGTGATGAAGGAACTGGGCAAGGCGGCCCGGGACATGTCGGTGGAGGATATCCGCAGCCGGTGCCGCGAGTATGCAACGGCGCATATCGGCCAGCATAAAGCACAATTCGCCGCATTGGGCGTCTTCGGCGACTGGGAGCGGCCGTACCTCACGCTCGACCATGAGTACGAGGCGGCCGTGATGGATGCGTTGGCCGATCTCGTCGAAAAGGGCTACATATATAAGGCGTTGCGCCCCATTCACTGGTGCATGCAATGCCGCACGGCGCTCGCCGAGGCAGAACTCGAATACGCCGAGGACGAGAGCCCCTCGATCTTCGTCAAGTTCCCGATGATCGACAGCGTTGCGGATCTTTACAACGGAATCGGTGATGAGCCGGTCTCGGTGCTCATCTGGACGACGACGCCGTGGACTTTGCCTGCGAACCGCGCCATCGCTCTGCATCCTAATAGCGACTATGTCGCGGTCCGCTGGAACGATCCGAACACAGGTCGGCCCGAGGTGGTCATCCTGGCCGCCGAGCGGGTTGATGCCGTGATGCAAGCCGTTGGTGTGACGGAGTTTACGAAGCTGAACTCGTGCAGGGGCTCAGAGCTTGAGGGCCTGCGGTACCGGCACTGCCTCGATCCCGAGCGCCCCTGCCCGATCGTCTTGGCGAATTACGTAACTCTTGACGACGGCACGGGTTGCGTGCACACAGCCCCCGGGCACGGTCGTGAGGACTACCTGACAGGCCTGGAATATGATATTGAGATCGCCAGCCCGGTCGATCAGGCGGGCCGCTTCACAGAGGATGCGAAGGTTTTCGCCGGAATGAAAGTATGGGATGCCAACCCGGAGATATGCAGCAAGCTGAAGAATGATGGTCTGCTGGTGCATGAGGAGGTGTTTTCGCACTCGTATCCGCACTGCTGGCGGTGCAAGAAGCCGGTGATCTTTCGCGCGACGGAGCAATGGTTCGTGAGCGTCGAGCACGAGCGCCTGCGTGAGCGGATGCTGGATGAGATAGCGAAAGTGAAGTGGGTCCCGGCTTGGGGCCGGAGCCGCATCGAGGCCATGGTGCAGGAGCGGCCCGACTGGTGCATCTCCAGGCAGCGTATCTGGGGCGTGCCGATCCCGGCATTCAACTGCAAATCGTGCGGGAAGGCCGTGCTGACGGTCGAAACCGTCAGGGCCGCGCAAAAGCTCTTCGCCGAAAGCGGCTCTGACGCCTGGTTTACGACCGATACCGCAGAGATCGTCCCCGCCGGGCTGGCCTGCCCCGTCTGCGGCGGAGCGGACTTCGAGAAGGAGACGGATATCCTCGATGTCTGGTTCGAATCATCTGTGAGCCATCGAGCCGTGATTGACGGCCGCGATGAGCTTACTTTTCCGGCCGACCTGTATCTCGAAGGCTCGGATCAGCACCGTGGCTGGTTCCAGGTGTCGCTGTTGTCGTCGGTGGCGGCTAACGATGCTGCTCCGTTCCGCACGGTATTGACACACGGATTCGTCGTCGATGAGAATGGCCAGAAGATGTCGAAATCGCTCGGCAACTTCATCTCGCTCGAGGACGGGCTGAACGAGTTTGGCGGCGATATGCTCCGAATGTGGTCGGCTTCGGTCGATTATCGCCAGGATATCAATGTCTCTCGCGGCACGCTGCAGCATCTGTCGCAAGCCTATCGCCGCATCCGCAATACTTTCCGGCATCTGCTGGCAAATACGAGCGATTTCGACCCGGCAACTCATAAGGTGCCTTACGATCAGATGTTAGAGATCGACCGATGGGCATTGAGCCGCCTGCACAACTTGGTTGGGCAGGTGACGAAAGCCTACGAGGAATACCAATTCCACCGGGTCTGGCACATGGTGCATAATTTTTGCGCGGTGGAAATGAGTGCGTTCTATCTCGATGTGCTGAAAGACAGGCTGTATACGCTCGGAGCTGATTCTATCGAACGCCGCGCCGGGCAGACGGCCTTCCATGAGCTGCTGCTGACGCTCGTGCGGCTGATGGCGCCCATCCTCGTGCACACAACCGAGGAGGTCTGGCAGCAGATGGAAGGAAAAGTGGATGCGCCCAGCGTGCATCTCTCGAACTGGCCCGAAGCTGACGCGGACCGGATCGACGCCGATCTTGAGGCCCGCTGGGAGCGCCTCGGCAAGGTCCGTCAGGCAGTGAACAAGGCCCTCGAAGACGCCAAGCAGGCCAAGCTGATTGGCGGCTCCCTCGAGGCCTGCATCACTTTGAACGTAGCCGACCCCGGTCTGCTGGACTTCCTGCGAGACTACAAGGATGAATTGCCGACCGTTTTTATTGTTTCCGAGGTGAAACTGCCGGATAAACCCGCCCCTGTAAGTGCCGAGAATGATATGGATACAGAGGTTACCGTGGATGTACGCCGCTGCCAGCATGCTAAGTGCGAGCGGTGCTGGAACTTACGTGCATCCGTCGGGAGCAGTGCTGACCATCCTACGCTCTGCGGGCGTTGCGTCGGCGTGGTCATCGGAGCCCGGTAGGGGCGGTTTGTGAACCGCCCCCTCCTCTGTGAAGGGAGGATGGCCGAATGCCTGAGAAGAAGTTGAAGCTCGCAGTGCTGCTTTCAGGGGGCGGAACGACATTGCAGAACATCCTCGAGCATATAGATGCGGGCGAGCTGCCGGCGCGTGTCGTAACGGTCATAGGCTCGAAGCCCGGTGCATATGGCCTCGAGCGAGCCAGGCGTAACAACATCGACACACACGTTATACGCCGAAAAGACTTCGCTGATACCGCTGCCTTCAGCGACGAAATCACAGGGACATTGAAGCCCTATGAGCCGGATCTGATCCTGCTGGCAGGATTTATGCTGTTGTATCGCATTCCGGAAGAATTCATGGGAAAGGTGATGAACATCCACCCGGCCCTGATCCCGGCATTCTGCGGCAAAGGCTATTACGGGCATCACGTCCACGAGGCCGTCCTGGAATGTGGCGCCAAGGTGTCGGGATGCACGGTGCACTTTGTTGACAACGAGTACGATAAAGGCCCGATCATCATACAGAAGGCGGTTCAAGTTCCCGAGGACGCGACACCCGAGACACTGGCCGCAAAGGTATTTGAAAAGGAATGTGAGGCATATCCGGAGGCGATAAGGCGCTTTGCCGAAAAGCGCCTCCAGATCGAAGGACGACGGGTCAGGATCCTCAGTAACCAGTAAACAGTAAACTGGAAAGCGGATACTGAATACTGGATACTGAATTTGGAGAAGTAACGCTTATGGATGCCGCCAATAGCCTGGCCAATAAACTTCTGGAAGAATCGGCTGCGCGTAATGAGGAGTGGATCAGGGCACTGCGCGAGATGTCTTTGGGCCTTATCCGCCATTTGCGCAATTCACCGGCTTCTGAAGGCGAACCTCGTGAAATGCTCGACGAGATCGCGCAGCGCGTCCACACTTCCGGCGATCCAGCCGAACTTCACGCAATATCACGGAATCTTCGCGAAATCTGCGACAACCTTGACAGCGTCGCCGAATTACTCGCCTACGGTTCTTTTCACAGACGGCACGACGAGTTAAAGACCTTAATCACCACTGTCACGACCGGTGTCAAGATACTCTGTGCCAACAGCGAAGAGCTCAAGAGCACTCTCGGCAATGAAATAGAGAACATCGAGAATCTCCTCGAAGAAGGAGATCCGCTGGCGGCCGGCGAGAAGCTCCTCAGCATCTCATCCTCGATACTCGGTGCGTCGCAAGAGTTCAAGAGTGAAGTGGCTGCCGTTCAGACGGAGATGGAATCCACGTCCGATCGCATCAAAGAGTTGGAGGATGAGCTGGAGGCAAAGCGGCATGAAAGCCAGATTGACAACCTGACACGGCTCTACAACCGTCGGGCCTTCAACGAGATGATGAACAAGACTCTCGATGGCGAAGGTGTCCGGACCCCGTGCGCGCTCATAGTAGTAGATATCGATCAGTTCAAGAAGGTCAACGAGACTCACGGGCATCGTATCGGCGATGCACTGCTGGTGAAGGTGGCACGCACAGTCGATCGTCTGACCCCCGAGGGCTCCTTCGCGGCTCGATACGACGGTGAAGAATTTGCGATGCTCCTCGCTTCGGCCTCGCTCGCAGCGGCCGAGGATATGGCGGTGTCAATACGCTCCAGCGTCAACTCCGCCCGATGGTCCTACGAGCGGGATGGTGAGGAGCATGCCCTTACCGCCACGATCAGCCTCGGAGTCGCGCTTTTACGCAACTACGACACGGCATACAGCGTCATTGCAAGAGCCGACAAGGCCCTGTGTCTCGCGAAGGAATCCGGCGGCGATCAGGTGCGAACGGAGCTCGAGTTAGATGCCACGCCTCTACGCGAGCCTCTCGAGATACCTCAGTCCGACCGCTCCACGCCCTTCCCACGGCGTGGCGATGATGACGGAGAAGAAGCACATGCAAGATGCTGACCACCTCACAGATCTGGCCGTCGAAGAACCGGTCGGCGATGTAGAGATGGCCGAGTCTCTGCGCGGAATGGTCCAGAATCTCATCGACCATCTGCGCGACGGCTCGAGCTCGGGGGGCAAAGAGCGCAAAGCCCTCGAAGAACTGTCCGAGCGCATCCGCGCATGCACCGATCCCGAGGAACTCCAATCACTCACGAATGAAATGATCACCACCTGCAAGAAGCTCGGCATCTCCAGCGAACAGAGCAATGTCGGAGAGCTCCTGCGTGAGATGGTCCAGAACCTCATCGGCCACGTGCGCAACCGTTCACATGCGGATTGTCGTTCCCGGCAGTTTCTCGATGGCCTTGCTGCGCGCCTCCATGAAACCAACGAGCCCGAAGCGCTCGCCAAGCTGTCCAACGAACTCAACCTCGCCTGCATCGACATAGACAGCGAGAATCAGCAGGCCATTCAGAAGGCCCTGGACGAACGGCAGCAGGGGCTGAAGGCTGTCATTGAAACCCTCGCCACGGGAATGAAGAACCTCACGTCAAGCAATGACGGCCTCAGCAGCACTATCAGCGCCGAACTCAAGAACATCGAACAGACAGTCGCCTCCGACGACCCCCTGGCGGCCGGCGAAACAATGATCAAGATATCACAGAAACTCCTTGGTGCAACAAAGAAGGCTCAAGGCGAAATCAAGTCTGCACAGACTCAGATGCACGAGGCCTCATCCCGCGTTAAACAACTCGAGCAAGAGCTTGAGGAAACGCGCAAACAGAGCCTCATCGACGGTCTGACCCACCTCCACAACCGTCGCGCCTTCGACGACACCATGGATGACACGCTCGAGAAAAAGGGGGTTGAGTGGCCTTGCTCTCTTCTCATGCTCGATATCGATCACTTCAAGAGAGTCAACGACACCCACGGGCACCTCATAGGCGACGCACTCCTGATGAGACTTGCTCGCATCCTTGAAGCCGCAATTGACGAAAAGTCCTTTGCCGCCCGCTACGGCGGCGAGGAGTTTGCAGTCATAGTCGGGTGCTCCACGCTCAGCACCGCCAAGGACCTCGCGGAAGAGATACGCGACGCAGTCAAGAACTCCCGTTGGACTTACAAGCGCGAAGACGAAGCGCGGGTTCTCTCCGCCACGGTCAGCATCGGCATTGCACACTTCCGCAACAACGACACCACTGAGTCCGTAATAGGGCGTGCCGACAAGGCCATGTACCTCGCCAAAGAATCAGGCCGCAACCAGTCACGAACCGAACTCGAAATCGAGTAGCCCCCATTCAGTGGCCAGTGAGCAGTGAGCAGTGACCAGTGATCAGTATTCAGTGGCCAGTGTTCAGTGACCAGTGTTCAGTGTTCAGTGTTCAGTGACCAGTGTTCAGTATTCAGTATCATGATTCTTCACTGCTTACTTCTTACTGATACTAACAGGAGCGACATATACTGAACATGCCGCTA
>JAUWKK010000279.1 GCA_030614245.1 Planctomycetota bacterium
ACCGGAGGTGGCATCTGGTGTAGTAACTCGACGATCACGGTAGCCAACTGCTCGATCGTGAAGAACTCGGCAATATACGGGTGCGGAGGAATCGGCTCCCACGAATCAGGGATTACGATAGCCAACTCTACAATCGTGGGGAACTCGGCAGCAAGAAGTTGCGGCATCAGCTGCTCTGATTCTTCCGCTGCAATCACTGGCTGCACGATCACCGGCAACACGGCCGACCAGTACGCCGGCGGAGTCTACTGCCACGATTCTTCGGTGATGATATCTAACTGCATACTGTGGGGAAACTCCGCTCAGGACACGGGGGACGACTTACTTGTGGGCCGCTATGATGACGCATCCACAGCCAGTGTGCAGTTCACTGACCTGGCCGGCGGCGAAGGCGCCGTCCATGTCGAACAAGGTTGCACTCTCAACTTGGGGGAAGGCAACATAGATGCGGACCCGCTGTTCGCCGCTCCAAACAAGCGCGATTACCACCTCCAACCCGGCTCGCCTTGCATCAACGCCGGTGATCCGGACTTCGTGCCGGGGCCGGATGAGACCGATCTCGATGGCAATCCACGCGTTGCCTACGGCCGTGTCGATATGGGTGCGTACGAAGTGCCTGGCCCGGACCTCGTGCCGGAGAATCTCAATGTCGGTCCGCCGCAGGTGCAGCAGGGCGGCAAGTGCACCGCAGAATGGACCGCTAAGAACGTTGGCGCGCTCGATATTCCCAATGCGTGGAGGGATACCGTGTACCTCTCGCAGGACCAGTTCCTCGACGAAACCGACGAGCGGCTTAGACAGTGGCAAGCAATCGACGTGGCCCCCCTCGCAAGTCAAGGCGTCTACGACGCGCAGATCGAGGTCACCCTCCCTGACCCTGAGCCGGGAAACTACTACGTAATCGTCAACCTCGACGACGACAACGACGTGATCGAGGGGGTCGAGAACAACAACACGATCGCCTTCAAGATCGAGATTGTCAGGTCGCACCCCGATCTCGCGTCGGTGGACCTCAGCGTCACTCCGCCGAAGGTGCAGCCGGGCGACATGTTCTTCGCACCGTGGCTCGGGAAGAACTCCGGTCTCGTCGGCATCAGTGATCCTTGGAAGGATACTGTTTACCTCTCGCAGGACGAGTTCCTCGACGACAACGACAAGCGCTTCGCGGAATGGGATGCGTCCAACACGGTCCCGCTGAAAAGCCGGCTGGTGTACGGCGGCGGCGCTCTGCTCTCCGCCGCTGATGTCGAGCCCGGAAGCTACTACATAATCGTCAAGCTCGACGACGAGGACGACATCATGGAGACGGATGAAGACAACAACACGATCACCTTCCGGATCGAGATTCTGCCGGTGCCTGCTCCGCAACTCATCATTGACGGATACTCGCTGATCGAGCGGCGGCATCTTGGCGGCGGCATCTACGACTACGAGCTTGAACTCTCCGTCCGCAACAACGGCACCTTGGTTGCGCACAACGGCGCCGCGTCGCTGATCGGCTGGGATGCGCCGAATGTCAGCGTGCCCGATGCAGACGTGGCATTCGGCGACGTAGCCGTAGGAGAAACGGTCACGGGCGCCGATACGTTCGTCATCCGCATCGACCGCAGCATTTTCGTTGACGAGATCGAGACCGAGTGGCAGATCGCCTGCGACGAGAAGGAGAGCTCTCAGACTCTCACGATCTTGCTCACTCCGGCCGACGTCAGCGGCGATGACTGCGTGAACGTGCGGGACCTGCTGTTCATCCGCGCCAACCTGGGCCTGGTCGGCAGCCGGATTGTCACGCCGGAGGCCGATATTGACGGCGACGGTGCTGTGAACGTCCTCGATTTGCTGTTTGTGCGGAGCAATTTAGGCCGGGGCGGCGGGTGCCCGTAGTAAAGCTGCATCAGAGACGGCAAAACCGCAATAATGCGGACGGTGCTTTTCCCTTTGAGCCATTTGCCCTGTTCAGAAGTCATTGCTGGGTAAGATGGAGTTTCGTTGCGGCCTGGCGCTCGCCGTAATGCTCGCAATGGCCTTGGGCCGAGTGAGGCAGAATCGGAGGGACCTGATGCGCAGCCTTGTGCGGGTGGCCGCGTAAGGCCACCCCTCCAGAGCCGGGTACGACCAGAATCGAACCGACCAAGGGGACGGTCTGCCCAGAGCTCGCTGCAAACACGCGAGATTGGCCCAGAAGCGTCCTGACTGTGCTGTTTCGCCGCCGCAGCCGCCTCATGGCGCCAGAGAGAGACGCTCACGTCGCGGCTATCGAGCCCGAAGAGGCTACAACGCAAATGGCTCGATCGCTCAAATCTCTTGCCTTGGCGGCACATTCCCGCTATAATCACAGCTCATCGGCACGGCGAAGGTTCATCGGCCGTCAGATGCTGTCACTGGAGACGACCAAAATGAAAAAAAGGATTCACCCCGAGTACAAGCCTGCACGCATTGTCTGCGGTTGCGGTGCGGTGATTGAGACCCGCTCGACAAAAGAGAATATCACCATCGAGATTTGCTCGAAATGCCACCCGTTCTACACCGGCAAGCAGAAATTCGTTGATACCGCCGGCAGGGTCGAGAAGTTCCAGCGGCGTTACGCCTGGACCGAAGACAAAGCGCGCGCAAAGGCTACCGGCGACAAGGCTGAAGCACCGGCAGAGCCGCAGAAGCAAGAGGTGCCGTAGCATTCGCGGGCTTTGTCTCCCCGGCGGCGGCGAGAGACGCAGAGAAACAAACGAGCAATGATCGAAGCGGCCCTGATGAACAAGCTCGAGGCGATGGCCGAGCGCCATGCCGAGCTGGAGAGAATGTTGGCCGATCCCGAGGTGATCGCCGACCAGGGCCGGTACCGCGCGCTCCTGAGAGAGCACGGTTCGCTCTCGAAGATCATTCCCGACTACGTTCGCATGAAGGACCTCGAAGCCCGGCAGGCCGAAGCCCAGTCCATTATCGAGAACGAAGACGATCGGGACCTCTGCCAGCTCGCCAGAGACGAACTACAGCCGCTCGCCGTTGAACTGGCACAATTGACCGGACAGATACAGCGGGGTCTCGTCGAAGACGACCCCGATGCAGACCGAAACGTCATCATCGAGATCAGAGCCGGCACCGGCGGCGACGAGGCAAGCCTCTTCGCCGCCGACCTCTTCCGAATGTACTCGTACTACGCCGAAAAACGCAAGTGGAAACCCGAGATACTCAACTCTAATCCCACCGAACTCGATGGCTACAAAGAGATTACGTTCTCATTGAAGGGCAAGGAAGTCTACAAGAGATTGCGGTATGAGTGCGGCGGGCATCGCGTTCAGCGTGTGCCTGCCACTGAAGCCAGCGGGCGTATACACACGAGCGCCGTCACGGTCGCCGTGCTGCCCGAAGTTGAGGACGTCGAAGTCGAGATCAAAGAGGAAGATATGCGCATCGACCGTATGCGCTCGTCCGGCCCGGGCGGCCAGAGCGTGAACAAGACCAGCTCGGCCATTCGCATCACGCACTTCCCCACGGGGATCGTCGTCTCGATGCAGGACCAGAAATCACAGCACAAGAACCTGGCCAAGGCCCTCACTATATTGCGGAGTCGAATCTACGAGAAACTTCGCTCGGAACGCGATTCGGAACTCTCGCAGCAGCGGCGAAAGCTGATCGGCTCGGGCGACAGAAGCGACCGCGTCAGAACATACAACTTCCCGCAGAATAGAGTTACCGACCACAGGATCAACCTGTCGCTCTACAGCCTCGATACCATAATGATGGGCGAACTCGATCCCGTGATCGACAAGCTCATCGAATATGATGCCGAACAGAAGCTGAAGGAACTCTGACTGCCGGAGCAACGGCCACTGGCCGACGAAAGGAACGTCCTGAAACTCATCCAGTGGACGACCGGGTTCGTTGAAAAGAAGGGCATCGATACGCCGAGGCTCGAAGCCGAACTGCTCCTGGCCCACGTGATGGAGCTCGACAGGTTCCATCTCTATACACGCTTCGATGCCGAGCCGACGCGTGAACAGCTTGACGGGTTCCGCGAACTCGTGCGCCGGAGGGCACGGCACTGCCCCACGCAGTACCTGCTGGGCCGGAGCGAGTTCTGCTCGCGCAGCTTCAAGGTCTGCCGCGACGTCCTCGTGCCCAGGCCCGAGACCGAGCACCTCGTCGAGAGGGCCGTGGCCAGGGACTTGTGCTGTGATTTCTGGTCCTGCATCGAGACGACGATCCCCGGGGGGAAGTGCGTGATGCGAATGGCCGAGCTGGTCTTGTTCACGCTCTGGCCGCCCGGG
>JAUWKK010000362.1 GCA_030614245.1 Planctomycetota bacterium
CTCCCTCATGGCGTTTTTCTGAAACTTTCTTAGAACTTTTTGCCACGTCGTGCGTCTAAGCTGACAGGAGACGACAAGAGGTGAAGCTGAATTCGGCACCGGACGAGCAGTTGATCCGCGCGCTTTGCAGGGGGCGCGGTGAGGCCTTTGCGGTCCTGTTCGCCCGGCATCGACGGGGTCTCTACAACTATGTCCTGCGGCTGTGCAGGCGGCCCCACGATGCCGAGGAACTTACGCAGGAGGCTTTCCTGCGAATGCTGAGGCATTGCCGGACCTTTCGGGGCGAGAGCAGCTTGAAGACGTGGCTGTGGGGCATCGCCACTAATGTGACCCGCGACCTCCTTAGACGCCGAAAGGCCGACCGGCAACATAGCGATCCCGCCAGTATCCTTAAAGACCGGCCAGCCAATCCGTCGACCGAACCGGAGGCGGCAGCATTGAGCACCGAACGGGCACAACAGGTACGCCATGCACTGATGCAACTGCCCGAAGACGAGCGTACCGTTGTCGTGCTGAGGCATTACGAGGGAATGAAGTTCGCCCAGATCGCGGGGATGCTGGATATACCTGAATCGACGGCCAAATCGCGGATGCGATACGCCTTCGAGAAGCTGGAACGGATATTGAAACCCCTGATGAGTAGTTGACTATGGATTGCCCTTATTCACCGGAAGACATCCTGGTTTGGCTCTATGGTGAGATGCCGCCGGAGGGCGCATCCGCATTCGAGGAGCACCTGGCGGGCTGCGAAACTTGCCGTGAGACGGTTGCCCGCTTCAGGCGCACGCGCGAAGTTCTGGACGAGGCGGCCGACGTGGAGCTTCCGCCTAAGCTGGCGGGCGACATCGATCTGCCGCGATCACGGCGGCGCTTGCGCCACGCTGCAGCCGGGCTGGTCGCCGTTGCCGCGCTGCTCCTGATTATGGTGTTGATGGGCCGCGACAGTGCGTTAGGCGAATTGCGCATCGTACCTCAGGGCATCGAGCTGACCATTTTCAGCGAGCAATCCAGCCTGCCCGAGTCGTACACCTCGGCCAATGATATCCAAGCGCGGCAGGCAATGTTTCAAATGGCGGGGCCACCTCGGCGAAGAATGCAACCGCGCAGACCGCCGCGCAGGTGGGGCCTGGCGCTCATCAGGGATAAACGCAACATCTTCAACCTGCCCGAGGGCGACAGCGAGATAACGTTCACCGACGTCGCCGCGACTATCGACCCCGAGACGGTGCGGTTCGAGTCGCTGACCGATCCGGAAGCGGCGGTCGTCCGAGAGCAGAACTTCGAGTTCGACCTGGCCAGCCCGCAGGCGGTGCTGAAGCGATACATCGACCGGCCCATCACCCTGAAATTCCGGGCAGACGATATGCTCGAAGGGTACCTCGCAAGCTTCGACCGGAAACAACTCGGGGTGACGACGAAGGCCGGCGGCGAGCCGCAGATCATCCCACGAAGCAGCATCGCCCGCATCCAGCTTGAGAAGCTGCCCGAAGGCCTGGTAACCCGCCCGACGCTGCGCTGGATTATCCGCAACACAAAGCCCGGCGACCACGAGACGGTTCTCTCATACCTCGCGGGCAAAATGAAGTGGCGGGCCGATTACGTAGTCGTCGTCCATCCCGGCGACGTGCTCGACCTGAAGGGCTGGGTGACTATCGTCAACCAGAGCGGCGCCAGCTACCACGACGCCAAGCTGAAGCTGATGGCCGGCGACGTGCACCGGGTGCGCGAGGAGCCGATACGGGTCAATCAGCCGCTGGACGGCTCGGCGTCGGAATTCAACATGGAGGTTGCGTACCAGTTCAAAGAGAAAGCCTTCTTCGAATACCATCTCTACACTCTCCAGCGGTCGGCGACTCTGCTGGACAACCAGACCAAGCAGATCAGCCTGCTCGAGGCGCAAGGCGTAAAGTGTAAGCGGAAATACGTTTTCGATGCAGCCCGCGACGCATCGCGCGTGCGTGTGTCATTGGAGTTCAAGAACGAGAAGGCCAATCGGCTCGGCATGCCGCTGCCCAAGGGACGCGTTCGAATAATGATGAACGACCCCGACGGCGAGCAGCAGCTCCACAACACCGACAGCATCGACCACACGCCCAAGGACGAAGAAGTGGAGCTGACCCTGGGCCTCGCCCGCGGCCTGATCGGCGAGCGTACGCAAACTGACCGCAAGCGCCTGGGCGAACGCAGCCGCGAAGAATCATATCGCATCCGCCTGCGAAACCATCGTGACGAAGACGTCGTCATCGTCGTCCGCGAGCACATGCAGGCCGGCGCCGAATGGAAGTTCATCCGCAAGAGCCACGAGTTTGAGAAGGAAGATGCCAACACTGTACGATTCGCTGTGGCCGTGCCGGTGAACATGGAGAAGGTGTTGACCTATACCGTGCGATACCACTGGTAGCCAAGGAGACGAACTATGGCAAGAATTGTAGCCGGTTTACTTCTGCTGATGCCGCTTACGTTGACCGCGGGCGAGGTCGAATCGCCTGGAGCCGCCGACGAACTGGCGATGGGCGAGGGCGTGTCGGTCACTATCTATAACCAGGACTTCGCCGTCGTCAAGGAACGCCGCTTCATGCAGTTCAGCGAGGGGCGGCAGACCGTAAAGTTCACCAACATCGCCGCGCAGATTGACGCCACCAGCGTGCATTTCTCCTCGCTGACCGACCCGGAAGGCACGCGCGTGGTCGAACAGAACTTCGAATTCGACCTGGTCAGCGCCGACAAGCTGATGCACAAGTACATCGACAGGAAGATTTCGATCATCACACAGGACGGCGGTCAGATCGACGGCTTCCTGATGAGCTGCGACGGCAACCAGATCGTCTTAGCTAAGGACAAAAACGGCAGTGAGCCGCAGATCATCCCCAGGGCCAGGAACGTCAAGGACGTGCGCTTCCCAACCCTGCCCGAGGGGCTGCTGACAAAGCCGACGCTGGTATGGACTGTCCATGCGAAGAAGCCCGGCAAGCACCTGGTCAAGATCGCCTACATCACGTCGAAGGTCAACTGGCACGCCGAATACACCGCCGTCGCCTCGGACGACGAGGCCAAGCTCGACTTGAGCGGGTGGGTGTCGGTGGACAACCGTTCGGGGGCGACCTACAAGGAAGCAGGCGTCAAGCTCATGGCCGGAGATGTTCACCGCGTGA
>JAUWKK010000009.1 GCA_030614245.1 Planctomycetota bacterium
CAGGCAGGCGCACAGCAAGCCGTCCACGAAAGATGAAGGAGTTGAGCATGTTAAGAGCAAGACTTGTAATGATATTTGGGGGATTGATGATGGTTGGGATGTCTAGTGGGACGGGGAACCAGGCTTCTGCCGACCCGTTTGTGGTCTACGATGGCTATGATGGCCCCGGAAAGGGGAAGCATATCGTCTTCGTCGTTGGCGATGACGAGTACCGCTCGGAAGACCTGATGCCGCAATTGGCGAAGATCCTGGCCGTACACCACGGATTCAAGTGTACGGTGCTGTTTGCTACCAACAAGGGGACGGGCCAGATCGATCCCAGCACGCAGGATAACATCCCCGGCCTGGAGGTACTCGAGTCGGCGGATATGATGGCGATGTTCCTTCGCTTTCGCGACCTCCCCGATGAGCAGATGAAGCACATAATGGATTACACCAACTCGGGCAGGCCGATAATGGGGCTTCGAACCTCCACGCACGCATTCAATTTCAGGAAGCACGGGAACGGCCCGTATGCCAAGTGGAGTTTCCGCGCTAAGGGAGAAACCAACGGCGGGTACGGCCGCCAGGTGTTCGGCGAGACATGGATCAACCATTATGGACACCACGGGGGAGAAAGCACACGTGGAGTCATCGCCAAAGGAATGGAGAACCACCCCATCGTCAGGGGCTGTGAGGACATCTGGGGGCCATCCGACGTGTACGGCATCACCACACTGCACGGAGACTGCAAGCCGCTGATCATGGGCCAGGTCCTGGTCGGAATGAACCCGAAAGATAAGCCGAACACAAAGAAGAAACCGATCCCTGTCGCCTGGACCAAGACATACACCGGCACAGAAGGAAAAGCCGCCAGGGTGTTCACGACCACAATGGGCCACGGGAGCGATCTCAAGAGCAAAGGCTTCCGCCGCCTGCTTGTTAATGCCTGCTACTGGGGCATGGGTATGGAAGACAAGATCCCTGCCAGAAGCAACGTGGATTACGTCGGCAAATACAATCCCAATCCAATCGGTGTGGGACGGTTTAAGAGGGGACTGAAGCCTGAAGATCACAAGATCAAATAATGCGGACGGTATCGTTTCTTCCGCCATTTCAGGAAGCTGCACGACGATGCAGTCGACGGCCGCCTGGGCGAGATCCGCATGGCGCGCGCCCGGGCACATTTCAACTGCTCGTCGCACGTGATAGATCAGATCATCTGGACAATGGGGCTGCCCGAGTGGGTGAGTGGAATCGGCGACCCGAAAGAAGATGGCGCATGGCAGCGCATGATTCGCATGAAATGGGCAAACGGCGTCATAGGCCAACTGGATGGGACGAATCTCTGGGGGTTCGATGACCATCCTTTGCGGATGATGATCGTCGGTGACAAGGGATATGCCGAGCCCCGAGGACGTGGCAGTGGCTGCGAGTTGACGTCATCACCCTGTTCGGCGTCCCTGCACTGCCCCGCCGACATTCACCAGTCAAATTGCATCTGCGTGATGAGAGCCGGATCGAGATCACCGGCGGCCAGGCGGTCGATATCGGCGAAACAGGAGATGGGGATACCGCCTCGGGCCTGGATGATGGCATTGCCGGCAGCGGTCTGGGGCGGCTTGTGATATCTGATCACATAGACAGGCACGCCGATGGAGCGGGCGATGCCGACGGTGTGCATCGTTCCGCCGGTTTCGCCGCTCTCGATCACAAGCAGGCTGCGGCTGAGCGCGGCAGTTAAGCGGTTGCGGGCGAGCGCGTGGCTGCGATGCCAATCGTCGTCCGGCGGGGCCTCGGCCATCAGCACTCCGTGGAGCAGCAATTGGGGCCTCGGTGGGAAGCCCTTGCGCGGCTTGAACTTCCTGATCCCCATCGGCAATGCGAAGATCGTCCGGCCACCCACGTCCAGCGAACCCAGATGAGCCGATTCGTCGATACCCTGCGCGTATCCGCTCACGATCGTGCAGCCAAGCCCGGCGAGGCGGCGCGCGCATTCGCGGCCTATGTCATAACTGCGCCGCGAGGGATGCGTGACGCCGATTATGCCGATGCTGTTTTCGTCGAGCGTGCGGTATTGGCCTGCGAGGTAGATTACCGGTGGCGGATTGGGTGCGTGGAGCAGCAAGCGCGGATAATCGGGGTGCCCTTGAGGCACGATCTGAATGCCCTCGGCGGTGAGTCTCTCGACATAACCGGCGAATTTGTCGAGGTGGCGGCCGGCCCGCGCTATCCGCCGGGCGATTGATGGTGTGATGGAAGCGACCGGTGCGAGCTCGCCCGGCGGTATCCTGGTGAGAATGCGGCCGGGTGAGCCGAATTCTTTCAACAGGGCGGCCACACCGGCAGGCCCGAGGCCCGGGATGCAATTCAGCGCCACCCAGTGAGCAAGGTCGTCTCCAGCAGTATCATCAGGCAAGGCAGCCCCCGTCGGTGATCGGCGGCACTGATCACACGGCAATGTCCACGTGATTCACCGCAATACCGGCTTCCCGCCATTTCTGTTCGCACTCGGCCTCGCGTGGATCGTGAGTGAAGAGAATCACCTGCCGGCCACCTGCGGCGACCCGTTCCAGTATATCCATCCCCAGTGCGAGGCGATCGGGGTCGAAGTTGCTGAATGGATCGTCGAGGATAAGCGGGAGGGCTGTGTGCCGGCTGAGCTTCTCGCAGGCGGCGAGACGAAGCGCGAAGTAGAGCTGGTCGGCCGTGCCGCGGCTGAGGTGGTTCGGCTCGATGTCGCTGTGATCGCTGTCGCTGACGAATACCCTCGGCCACGATTCCGCGAGCTTGACGGTGTGGTAGCGGCCGTTCGTCATCGCCGAGAACTGCCTGGTGGTGGCTTTCTCGAGCGGCGGCAGATATTCGGCATGGTGCGCGCTCTTGACCTCTCTCAGGATGCCGACAGCCAATCGTGCGGCCTCGACGACTTCATCGCCGCGTTGGATTTCCCTCTCGATGAACTCCTTCTCGCCCTCGAGTTCAGCGGGGCTCGGTCCGGGGCGTTCGGTCAGCGCCTTGAGCCTGCCGTCCACCTGGTTCCGCTCGGCCCGTAGTGCCTCGAGTTCCTCGGTCAGGTTCTCATAATCAGTCTGCCACTGCTCGGCCTGCTCGGTGGTCGGCTCGAATCCGGCGAAGTTCTCGTCCAGGCGGCCCGACAGCTCGGCGAGCGTCGTGTTCCTGATTTCCCGCTCGTCGCTCAGTTCCGCCAATGTCTTGTTGCCAAGCATCGTATCGAGGCGTGCTCTGGCCTCCTTTCGCTTGATGATCAGGCCCTTGAGCGCCTCGGCCTGGCGGGTCAGGTCCGCCTGATCCACGCAATCGGTTCTTTCGAGCAGCTCGTTCTGCTGGCCTTCGATCCTGGCTACGTCGGCTTCAAGCTGCTTCCGTTCGTCTGAGAGCTGCTTGATCTTGCCGTATGCCTCGTCTATCAGGCCGACGGCGTCTCTAGTGGCCGGAGCCCCGAAGATGGTCAGTATTCTATCCAGGAGGCCTTTCCGCACGCCCGAGAGCTTGCGCAGCTCGCTGCAGCACTCGCGGAGCCGATTCAGATCGTCGCAGCCGAAACGTGCCGCGAGCAGGCGGGCCTCCTCGAGCATCGCCTTGTGGCGGGCCCCGACTCTGCCGCGCGCATCGCGGCATCGCTCGATGTCTTCGGTCAGTCGGGCCTTTTCGAGATGGGCGTCGCGGTCCTCCATCAGCGCGGCTTCGACTTCGCCTTCTGGCACGCCGATCGTGCCCGCGAACTGCAAGACGGACACCTCGGCCTGCCCGTGCATATCCCTCGTCGAGATGACCGACTCGGCCAGCCGCTGGTAAACCTTCTGCCACTCGCGCAGCTTCATTCGGCCGACTATCCTGTCGGCCACCGCCGCCACCACGATCACTATACCCAAGATGAGAACGGGTAGCGACGCCGGCCAAGACAGGATCATTGCCGCGATTCCAGCCGACAGGACGGCCAGGCCGACCACCAGTCCGACCAGCCAGCGCTTGCGCTCGACAGGCTCCCGGCTCGAGTGATCGGCAAGCTCGCGTTCTGCGGCGTTCAACTGGCCCTGGGCTTCGTTGCGGCGCGAGAGCCGTTCGTGCCATTCATCGAGCGCGGCCCCCGCATCTTCCATGTCGGGATGCTTCTGCAGAATCTTGTCCAGCGTCTCCATGTGAGCGGACATATCGCCGATACGCTCATCTTCCTTGCGCTTCTCGGCCTCGACATCGCGTATCTTTTCGGTGATCTCCCGGCGGATCTCGTCGACTTCGTCGAGGCTTTCCTGGGCGACGGGGCCGTAACTGTCGATCTTGTCCTCGACTTCCTGGAGTTCCTTGCGTGTTTCGATGGCGTGTTCGAGCTTGACATTCTCGGCGTCGAGTTCCTTGCGGCACTGCTCGGCCCGGCTGCCGGCGCGCCAGTGCTTTCCATCGAGATCGCGCTGGCGCGTGAGCAGTTGCTCGGGGTCCATGTCGCCTATCGGCCCCATGGCGTTGCGCTGCTCGTCGAGCTGTGATAGTTCGGCCTGGGCCTTGTGTATCTGCTCGATTCGGCGGTTGACGCCGCCGAAATCGACGCGTGCGCGCTGGAGCTTCTCCTCGGTCTCATTCCGCCGGCGGGCCTTGTCCTTGAGGTTCTGCACGCGCAGCAGTTCCTTGTCCTTGATGGGGACTTCATGGTCGAGCAAATCGAGCCGTGAGGCCAGTGCCAGGCGTTCGCGTTCGTCTTCTCTGGCCTGCTTGAGCTGCTCGACCAGTTCGGACAGGCGCGTTTCGAGGCGGTCGAGGCGGCCTGGGGTCTCGCGCTCGTCTTTCTGCCGAAACGCCTTGCGGAAGTTCTGGTCGATGAACTCGATAGCTTTGTCAGGGCTGACGTGCGCTTCGCCGGTGAAGACTTCCTCGATGTTCTCGCCTATCCTCCTGAGGCCCTCATCCTTTGTCCTCTTGTCTGTTTCGGCGATCATCGCCATGTCGGTCTGGCTGACCGAGATAGTCCGACTGAAGACGTAGGCGCTGTTTATGCCCATCTGCTCGGCGATCAGGGGTGCAACGTTCTTGCTCGCTTCGCTCACCAGGCGCCACTTTTCTTCGGGGGCATCGCGGCCCAGCAGCGTTACCTTGCTCGAACTGATGTCGCGGCGGAGCAGGAACTCGCTGCCGTTGACATCGTACTCGAGTTCCAGGCGGCATTGGCCCGTCGGATTCCACGAGCGGGCCTCGTCGCGAGTTGCCAGCAGCCCGGCGCTCTTGTCCCTGATGCCGTACAGCGCCGTTATGATAGCCTGCTGAATGGTGCTCTTGCCGGCCTCGTTCGGCCCAAGGAAGAGATTGATCGACGGGCCGAAGTCGAATTCGGCGTCGGTGAATTTCTTGAAGCCGGTCAGCTTGATGCGGCGCAGGATCATGTACTGACTTCCTATGCGGAAAGAAACGCCACAGTGCCAAGTTCGAGCACCCGGCGCCACTTGGGCTTGTCTTCCTCGGGTGCATCGACGAGTTTCTGCTCGATGGCATCGCGAAACTTGACGAAGAAAACGTTATCCTCGGGTATCTCGCCTATTTGATTGAATTCGACGGTCACGTCGATATGGGCGCACATCCCCTGGAGCTTTTCTTTAAGCTCATTGGCGGCGACGGCGGTCTCGGCGCAGGGCATCCCGCCCAGTTCCACCAGCACGTAGTCATCCCTGGCGAGATCATCCGCCACCAGGCGTTCGAGGGATTCGGGTGACTGATTGGTGCAGTCGATGCGCAGCCTTCTATGCCGGCCCCGGGCAACTTTGCGCTGCTCGACGGCAACGTTGCCGTCCTCGGCAATCGAGCCGACTATGACGCACCCGGCATCCTCGCATCCGGTGCCGAAAGCGATCGCCTCGGGTGTGCCGGGATAGAAGGCCGTCGGCCCGTCCAGCGGCGTTGCATCGCGGATACCGTGGAAATGTCCGAGAGCCACGTAATCCACCGGCAGCTTGGCCAGGTCATCCGACGAGAACGGATGATATTCCACATCGCATTCGTCGCGGCCGAAGTTCAGCCACGTGCCATGCAACAGCAGGATCGACCTGTCCGTCTCGATGTTCAACTCAAGATCACGGAGCAGGTTGACCGACGACTTAGTCGGATCGGCCGGCAGCGCCGCTATGGTCAGCTCGAGGATGGCCACTATGTGCTTGTGCAGTCCGGGCTTCTTGAAGACCGCCTCCGCCGGGGGTTCGGAGCGATCCCACCAGCTACCGGGCTGGTACTGATCGTGATTGCCGGGGATGATGAACGTGCGGACGCCGTTGTCTTTCAGCCGGCGAAGCTGCGAGTTGAAGAATGAGAGCTCTCGCAGGGGCGGGGTGGCCGCATCGAAACTGTCGCCCGCTATCAGGAAGACATCAGCCGGCAACGCATCATCCAGGGCAATATCGACAGCAGCAGCGAAAGCATCGAGCTGACACTGCCGCCTGGCGTCGGCTACCTGCCGGGGCAGCATCGAGAACTTCGCCCCGAGGTGCAGGTCGGCGCAGTGAACAAAGCGGATCGTGGACATCTCGTGCTCCGTCAACGGCGGGTATTATATGACGCCGGCCCGGGGGAGTCAAATCCGGGATTCCAAGAGACCTCAGGCTTCAGGAAGAAAGAGTGAATCCGTACCTGAAGCCTGAAGCCTTTTTACAGCCTGACGTACTTCGAGTTATTCCTGGCGCTCTTGACGGCGGCCGCGATGAACTTCATGTGCTTAACACCATCTTCAACGTTGGCGTACTTGCTGCCATCGCAGTTGAACTTCTTGCCGGCGTTATACTTGCGGACGTCGGCCTCGAAACTGCGATGCAGGCGGGCGTAGGCATCGTGGAAGGCTTCCACGTGGCCCGCCGGGATCGTCGGCTCATCGGCGACCCAGCTTGGCAACTTCTTCAGGAACGAATCGGTGCCGCCCACCGCCCCGCGCCAGTAATCGCGGTCCGGCTCGCCCGGCAGGCAGATGGTGACCCTCTCGGCGTCTTCCTGGCGCCAGATGAGGCTGCCCTGGGAGCAGTTGACCTCGATGCCGAGGTCGTTCTTGCGGCCAATGGCGATCTGGGTGGCTCTGACGAGCGCCCGTCCGCCGTTCGACAGTTTGCAGTATGTCGTGAAGTGATCGTCGAGCTGGCGGCCCGTCAGGAATGTCTCGACCATTCCTCGAACGTGCGTGACCTCGAGCCCTGTGACGAAGCGGAGCTGCATGAACGCGTGCGAGCCGATGTCGCCGCCGCAGCAGCTTGCCCCGGCCCGCTTAGGATCGGTTCGCCAGGACGCCTGCATCTGGCCTTCCTCTTCCAGCCGCGTCGCCAGCCAGCCCTGCAGATAGTACGCATCCACCCAGCGAACTTCGCCGAGCTTGCCGCTCGTTATGATCCAGCGGGAGAACCAGCTCGACCAGTGGCCGATGTACGTGTGGGCCACGCCGAACGGAACCTTGCACTTCTTGACGGCCTTGGCGAGATCCACCGCCTGGTCCACGGTGACGGTCAGCGGCTTCTCGCAGAAGACCGGGATGCCGGCCCCGATGCACTTCATCGCGGGATCGTAGTGAACGAAGTTGGGCGTAACGATCACAGCATAGTCGATCCTCTCGCCGATGGGCAGCCTGGCCTGGTCCTCGATCATATCATCGTAACTCGGGTAGCCCTTGAGTTTGTAGGGCCATTTCCTCGCTTCGGACATCGCAACCTTGGGATCGGTATGCAATGCACCGCACACCACGCGGCGGGTGCCGTCGAAATGAATCGCCTTCTGGTGGGGGTTCACGATGAAAGCACCGCCACCGCCTCCTATCAAACCAACCTTGAGCACTCTTTTCGACATTCCATATTTCCTCCGTAATCAGGCCAATGAACGAAACGCTCGCGCACGTGTAATCCACGTAACGGCGCCAATTGTAGCCACTCAAACTGACTTGTCAACGATGAAGAACGCAAGTTATCATCAATCTGCGTTCGTTGATCGTTCCGGATCACGCGCTCGGCCGTCGTTTCCTACCGGCGCCGAGTGCTTCCATCTTCCGCAGGCGCTTCAGCGCCCGGACGTTGGCGGCATCGTCGCCCTTCTTCCTGACGGGCGTTTCGAGTATGAACGGCAGGTGCCTGAGGCCAGTGTGGCTGATGACGGCCCGCATACCTCTCGGGCCGATGCTGCCCTTGCCTATGTGCTCGTGGCGGTCGCGCCCTGAGCCGAGTTCGGCCATCGTATCGTTGGCATGCACCACGTGGAGCCGCTCGATGCCGACGTATCGGTCGATCTCGCGGACGGTCCTGTCCACGTCCGCTTTCGTCCGCAGATCGTAGCCCGCAGCGAAACCGTGCGCCGTGTCGAAACACAGGCCGACCTTCGACCGATCGCCGATCCGCTCGATGATTCGCCCGATCTGCTCGAAGTTCGCCCCGATGCTCCCGCGACTCCCGGCCGAGTTTTCCAGCAGCAGCATCGTCGCCGGTTCCGCCTTTTCGATGAGGGTGTTGACGGCCTTTGCGACGTTCGCCACTCCAGCATTGATACCGGCGCCCTTGTGAAATCCGAGGTGCAGGACGAAGAAGTCGGCCCCGCGCCTCTCGGCCCGGCGGACCTCTTGTATCGTGCGGCGAACGGACTTGCGATGCAGCTTCGGATCGGGCGACGCGAGATTGGGCAGGTAGGTCACGTGGACTACGAGCGGGTGGACGTCGAACTGATCGAGCTTCCGCTTCAGTCGCGCGGCCGCCACGCTGTCGAGCGGGCGTGCTTTCCAGGCACGCGGATTGCACGAGAATATCTGAACGGTCTCGCAACCCAACGCTTCAGCGCGGTCCGCCGCGAGGTCGATGCTGCCGCGAATGGAAACCTGTATGCCGATGCGCATTCGCGCCTACAATTCCTTGATGCGGATATTCCTGAACTGCATTTCGACCGGCGGGCCGGAATGCACCTGCAGGCCGATGATGCCTTTGCGTGCTATCCCGGCGTCCTTCTCGATATAGTCGACCGTCTTGACGCCATTGATGAATTGCGTCAGGTGATTGCCCTCGGCCCGGATGACATAGGTATTCCAGCCGGCTCGTTTCAGAGCTTTCTTGAGCTTCTCCGGATCGATGGGCCTCTGGAGCACGCGGTTCCGGCGGGCCTCGTCATACAATACACCCCAGTAGCTGTCGCCGAGATCGGCCTGGTAGCCGCTCACTTCGTGCGAGTCCGGCACGCGCTTCGAGCGGTACTGCACCCCGCTGTTGCCCTTGCCGCCGACGAGATGGAACTCGAGGCGCAATTCGAAATCCTGGAACTCCTTCGCCGTCGTAAGAAAGCTGTTGTGCTTCAGACTTGGCGGGCGGGATTTACCGACGATCATCCCGTCCCTGACGCTCCATATCTCATCCTTCGCCTCCCAGCCGGCCAGGGCTTTGCCGTTGAAGAGTTTGACGAAGCCCTCTTCGCCAGCCATTGCCGTGACCGCCGAAACGGTGATGACGACGATTGCTGGTGCCAGTTTTCGAACCATGGTCTTCCTCCCTGCTGATGAAATCCGCCCGGCATGCTGTTGCTTGGTAAGCCTATCGCATTCTCATGCGGATTGCAAGCGGTAGGGGGGGGCGCGAACCGCCCCTACCGAACGGAATAGGCTTCCATCATATATGCGCGTATGCTGCCCGCTCTTTTTTGGGAGAATTTTCACCGTGACTCAAGGACAGTGTTGGGTGAAAAGAGGAACTAATTTGACCCGCTTCGCAACGCGCCATATTATAATATTGAATTTGCTAAGGCACTTCTCACGCACCCGATTCAGGTTTCCGTGGTGAGGCGCCGAGGTTTGGCGACCTCTGCGGCTGAGAGTGCGTCGCTCCTTGGGATGGTCGGCTGCCGCGTAGTCCCATTAGCGCGACAGCCGGCTGTTCCCCTTCAGATGCCAACCGCAATCGCCGGGCGTAAGTCCGCCCGGCATGGGCATAAATCCGCCCGGCACGCGCGGCTACTGCGCACGTTTCCACTCGTAAAACATCGTAACATAGATTGATTCCGTGCAGATTCGCGCTATACTGTACATAGACAATGCCGGATCCCTGCTCCGGTCTGCATACTCGTTGGAGGACCCGCTCATGTTCAAATGTACCGTATTGGCTGCTGTGCTATTGATAGCCGCGACACCCATCTGGGCGGCCGAACCGAAAGCTGCGGCTAAGCCTGCGCCTGCGAAAGAGACCGCGCCCGCGAAAGAAGCAGAGCCCGCAAAGAAGGCTGAACCCGACGGCACGAAACAAACAGACGTCACGGTGGAGCCCGAGCCACCGGTTATTCCACCAATCCCGGAAGATCTCATGATTGCCACGCACGCAAGGCGGATGGCACAGATAGAACTGGACGAAGAGACCAAACGCATCGTGCAGCAGCAGGCAGCACGCCGGCGCACGGAGCTATGTCCCGTCGCGCGCGGCATTCACGGAGCGTGGAATATGGTGATAGCTCCGCTCGAGCTCCCCGCCACAATGCTGTCTGAGAGCAGAATCCGCGACAACGCCATCGAGGGAGTGCTGTGGGGCGGTGCCGGCGGGTTCGCCAATTTCGCCGTTCGCGAGATCGCCGGAATGGCCGAAGTTTTCACTACACTTTCGTTCCAGAAGAGCGAGCCGCTCTACGACCGCAAGCTCGGCGAACCGGCCACCTTGCCCATGCCCTGGCAATAGCACTCCTGCGCCCCTGACTGGGACATGTTCTTGCGCACAACCGGGGGCTCGGAAGCCTCCGCCCCGCCTGCCGATTAACTTCAGCAGACTGGACTGACACGTTTCTGGCAGTTCAAAGAACGAGAGCGATAGGCGGACTTCGGTATCACCAAAGCAAACGGCACCGCGCTCATCACCTTAGCGCACTTACGCCCCCGCCGGCTATGGCGCGCTTCACTTCCGCCTCGACCTGCGCCTGCGTAACCATCGTGGTATCGCCCGGGGTGGACTGCACGCAGATGCCGTGAGCAGCTCCCCACTGGACCGCATCCGACACGGTTTTGCCCTGCATAAGAGCGGCTGCAACGCCCGAGGCGAACGAGTCCCCGCCACCGGTGCGGTCGGCGATCTCCACGTTCTCGCGGACGACGGCCTGGTGGACCTCGTCCTCCACGGCGTCATATAGCACCGCGCCCCAGTTGATACGATCGGCACTGAGGGCGCCGCGAAGCTGAGTGCCTATGAGCTTCAGGTCAGGATAGCTCTTGGCGACGCGTCGCAGCATCTCAGAGTATGCCTCCAACCAGATTTCGAACGGTTCGTCCTTGCTGACCTTCCGGCATTCTTCGCCGAGGGCGTCCTCGAAATCCTTCTGGTTGCCGACCAGGAAATCCGTGAGCCCGACGATCCGCTTATTCTGTTTGCGCGCACGTTCCTTGTCCGGCTCCACTTTGCTGCGATAATTCAGGTCGAAGGAGCGGAACGTTCCGGCCTCCCCGGCGGCCTGCATGGCCTCG
This sequence comes from Planctomycetota bacterium, assembly GCA_030614245.1. Lineage (GTDB taxonomy): Bacteria > Planctomycetota > PUPC01 > JABMSA01 > JAUWKK01 > JAUWKK01. The sequence goes on from JAUWKK010000009.1 coordinate 11,423, forward strand.
ATGGCAACATCCCCGGAAGTAGGAGAGATGAGTGTGTATATCCCACCGGTGTGGAACCAGCGAACGCCTCGTGCGAATAGTCCTTTCCAGTCGAAATCGCCAAAAGACTTCAGCTCTCGGATCGGGGTGTGAGCGCGGTAGTATTCGGTTACCGACGGCAATACGCCTATCCCGGCCCAGGTGAAGTTTATCCCGTTGTGCAGCGTGCCCTTCTGGTCTGTGGTGAACTTGCCACGGCCGGTTGTGTTGAACCAGACAATGTGTGAGGTATCGACGCCGGCTTCCCGCAACTGGTTCTCGATGTTGCGGCCGACCCCGTCGTCTACGAGCGCAGTTACGACCGCGGTCCGCAGTCCGAAGCAGTAGCTCAGGCCCTCGGCCAGGTTTGTTTCGCCGCCGCCGTGCCAGATCCGGGCGGTGCGGGCGCGAGCGGTCGGCACGTCGCCGGGGTCTATTCGCAGCATCACTTCGCCAAGCGAAACCTCATCGTAGCGACACTCTCGCGCAGACTTGATCTTCAAATCGGCCATTTGACCGCTCCTCTTGGCCGCCTGCCTGCAAGCATGGAAGGACGGACCGCATCGCATGCTGATGCAGTCCGTCATTGAATACAGTAAGCAGTGTACAGTAAGCAGTAAGCAGTGATAATGCTAATGACTGGCTACTGATCACTGAACACTGAACACTGACACGTGCCTGGCTGCCCGCCTCAGGAGGGCTCGTCAGAAGCCGTAGACCGGCTTGAGCTGTGCGGCCGTCGGCAGCGTCGTGTACTGCTCGCCCTTGGGGCCGATGTAGACATTCCCCTGCCTGCGCAGGACGACCGGCGTGATCGAGCCATTGCTGTTGGTGACGTTAATTGTAACGGTATTGGCAGCGGCGTGCGCGGCTGCGGCATTGGTCCTGGCGGCGTCTATCTCGCCCTGGGTCTTGTTCTTGTCCATCTCGTTGCCGACGATGTAGCCGCCGAGCAGCCCGGCTCCGGCCCCGATGGCTGCTCCGGCCCCCGTGTTGCCCGATTGATGCCCGATGAGAGCACCCGCGGCGGCACCGCCCAATGTCCCGATGCCTGCACCCTTCTGGGCGCCCGTGCAGCCCATTGTCGCCATCAGGCCAACACAAACCAAAATCGCCAGTCCTGTTCTCGTCATTCTTCTCATGTCCCGGTCCTCCTTTGTAATTGTCCCAAGTTCAAGACGGCCACACTACCATAAATATTCACCGCTTTCTTGGCAGCATGCCGCACATTCCCAATTTTTGCCACCATGATTATACAGGAAACTGGTAGATTTGCAAGTTGGAGAATGCAACGAATTGTCAGCCATGCCGCAGGCAGGCGGGCCCGCCGCGCCCGACGAATAGTACTTGACAGGGCCGTCTACAAGCCTTAGAATATATACTGGACGCGGGGCCAGACACCGCGCCGGTCCGCATCAGTAGCGATAAGTCCATTGTTTTCAAGGCCTGAATGCCGTTATAGTCAGCACCTGAAAAGGGCTAACGGCATCCGGGCATGTGCCGATATTCATGAATAGAGCAGTTTTTTCAGGTTCTCCCTGCCGAAGGCAGGCAGGCGCCCGCCCGCCGGAGGCGGGAAAATAGTCGTCCTCGGGGGGGATGCTTTGTCACGGTCGAATCAACTGAATCATCGAGTGGTGGGGCGAGCGCCCGACACGTCCGATACGCCGGTCGAGCAGTTCATATCAGGTCTTAACGGCCGGCGGGACCTTGCCCACGGACTCAAGTTCACGGTAGAATTCCTGATGCAGGCATTGGGAGCCGGATCGGCTTCCATCTTCATAACGGAACCCGACGGCAAGGCTCTGCGCCTCTCGGAAATCCGAGGCCAGGGGCGCGAGCCATTGATCGGACTCTGCAGGCGGGTGGGCGAAGGCATCACCGGCGGCGTAGCCCTCAATCGCGAACCCGTCCTCGTCGAAAACATCAACACCGACGACAGATTCAAGGGGATGCGGAACGTCGAGGGCCACTACGGCACCGAATCCTTCATCGCGGCACCCATCATTCATCAGGGCAAACTCATCGGCGTCGTCAACCTTACCGATATGCTCGCCCCCAGAGCTTTCAATGAGACTGACTTGACCCTGCTCCACGAACTTGTGCTGCAAGGAGCCGAGGCGCTCGCCGGACTGGTAAACTCCGAACGCGAACGGACCAGGAGCCGGTCGCTTGCCGAGAAGCTCGAACATGCCCGAGCCGAACTGGAACGCGCGACCGGGCAACTGAGCCGGATCAAGAGCTTCAACGAGACAATACTCGAGTGCGTGCCGCTCCCGGTGATCGCATTCGACCGCAGCCTTCACCCGCATTTCTTCAATGGTGCCGCCGTGGAGCTTTTCGGCGAAGACCTGGCTTCGACCAGCCTGCTGAAACTTCCCATCGAGCTCGAAGAAGACTCCTGGACCGCGATGTTGCCCGCAGCGGTCGAAAACGGCTGCAGCCTGAGCTTCGATGAGGCGGTCTTCATTCCACAGGACTCCCCGGCACGCACGATCAAGATCATCATTTCCCCCACGAATGTGGAGCTTGCCCGCCCGACAGTGGGCGGGCCAATTTTCCAGGCTGCTGATTCATTGCATTGGCAGGCTGAAAGCCTGCCCCACATCTCCGACGCCGCCGAGCTTCAAGGATGCAACACCATCGGCGGCATAATGGTTGTAGAGGATATCGGTGAAAAGGTTCGGCTTCAGCAGCAGCTTGCTCAGGCCGAACGGCTGGCCGGCATCGGCAAGCTCGCGGCCTCCGTCGCTCACGAATTGAATAACCCCATCGACGGTGTGCTGAGATACATCGGCCTGGCTCTCAAGGTGGAGCCCGACAACGAGCGGCTGACGAGATACCTGAACGAATGCCGGCACGGCCTCCAGCGCATGGCACGCATAGTCTCGTCGCTGCTCGAGTACAGCAGGTCGAACCGGCTGGAGGAGCGGCTTCAGCCGCTGGGAGCTATGGTGCAGCGGGCGCTGCGGCTCCTCGAGCCCCGCAGGCTCAAGGCCGGCGTCGATGTCGATATCAACCTGGACGCTAAACTCGATGCGCCGGCCCGGGAATGCCTGCTGCAGTGCTTCGTCAACGTCATACGCAATGCATTCGACATCATGCCCGATGGCGGCACGCTGACGATAACGGGCACTATCGAGGGGAAAAACGAGGCCGTCATCAGCTTTACCGATGCCGGCCCGGGCATCCCGGAAGACGTTATCGGACGGATATTCGATCCGTTCTTCACGACGAAGATGGAGACCGGAGGGACCGGCCTGGGACTGGCCGTCAGCAGGGATCTCACCACTCAATGCGGTGGGCGTGTTGAAGCCTGGAACTCATCCGGAGGCGGCGCGACGTTCTGTTTTCGGATTCCGCTGAAGTATCGCTAGGAGACTTCAGACCTCAGGTCCTGTAGTCTCAAGCCTGCAGCCTGGAGCCTGCAGGAAGGAGCGACCAAGCGTGGCCAAGCCTGTGATTCTGATCGTTGACGACGATCCCATCGTCTGCTCGTCGATGGTGGAGATGCTCGGCCTGCAGGGATATGGCGTCCGGACCGCCCCCGATGGCGAGACCGCTCTCGAACACCTGCAGAACACCACGGTCGACGTCATCATCAGCGACGTCTCGATGCCCGGGATGTCCGGCTTCGATCTGCTCGATAAGGTGCGGGAGAGAGGCGGCGACCCCGATCTCATCTTCATCACCGCCTATGGCAATATCGAGGATGCCGTGGCGGCTATCAAGAGGGGCGCCTACAACTACGTCGTCAAGCCGATTGACGACGAGGAAATCAAGCTGATGGTAAAGCGTTGCATCGAAAGACGCAGCATGAAGGCCGAGAACCGCGATCTGCGCCATCAGATAAACGGGAAGCTGGGCTTCGACAACCTGATCGGCGAAGACCCGAAGATGCAGCGCATCTACCAGGTCGTCGAGGCAGTAGCCGACACGCGCACCACGGTGCTGATCACCGGCCCCAGCGGCACGGGCAAGACGCTCATCGCCAGGGCCATCCACTATAACAGCTCGCGTGCGCGCCGGCCGCTGATCGAAGTCAACTGCGGAGCGCTGCCTGATACGCTGCTCGAAAGCGAACTCTTCGGCCACGTCCGCGGAGCGTTCACCGGCGCTGTCAGCGACAAGCCCGGCAAATTCGAGCGGGCGAACGGTGGCACGATCTTCCTCGACGAAATCTCGACCGCATCACCGGCACTGCAGATCAAACTCCTCCGAGTACTACAGGAACGATGCTTCGAGTGCGTCGGAGGCACTCAGACATACTACACCGACGTCCGCGTAATCCTTGCCACTAACACCAACCTGACGCAACTCGTTCAGCAGGGACGCTTTCGCAAGGACCTCTATTACCGTGTCAATGTCGTCTCGATCGACATGCCGCCATTGCGCGAACGGCTCGGCGACATCCCGCTGCTTGCCGTTCATTTCCTCAAACTGGCCTGCGAGCGCCTCGGGCGCAAGATAGAAAGCTTCGACGCGCACACGATGGAAATCCTCATCCATTACCCCTGGCCCGGCAACATCCGGGAACTCGCCAACGTCATCGAACGCTCTGTAATGCTCGCACGCGGGGTGCAGATCACATTCGAAGACCTGCCCGCGGAACTCCTCAAGGGCACATCAAAGGTACATCTCAACGAGAATATCCTGCCGCTGCGCATTGCACTCGAAGAGCCCGAGCGCCAGATCATCGAAAAGGCCTTGATCTTCAATAACTGGAACCGACACAAAACCGCCGACATGCTCGACGTCAACCGCTCGACGCTCTTCACCAAGATGCGCAAGTATGGCCTTGTGAGCCCGCCCCGGACTTGATCCCGCATTTCAGTGTTCAGTAGCCGGTCATCAGGTCAGTGTTCAGTGATCAGTAGCCAGTCATCAGTATTATGATCGTTCACTGCTTACTGTTCACTGATTTCAGGCCCAGGGCCTCTGGAAAAAAGTTGACACAACCGCCAAATCCGCTAAAATAGCCGCAACGAACGTATATTAGAGGAAGTCACTATGGCTGAATTCGAGGACCCGCAAGGCAAGTTGAACAGCATCCACACGGCTTTGGTTCAACTGCGGGACTCCCTTTGACCTCGATTCGATCGAGGCAGAGCTGCAGAGAATCCATGAGCGGATGGAACAGGCGGATTTCTGGTCGGACAGCGAATCCGCGCAGAAAACCGTCAGGCGGCTCAAGAGTCTGAAATCGCAGCGCGATCCATTTGTCCGGCTCGAACACGATCACGAAGAGCTCGAGATGCTGCTGGGACTGGCCCAGGAGGAAGAGGACGAGGAGACGCTGGCGGATGTTGACGCTGGGCTGTCCGCGTTGAACGACCGCCTCGACAAGTTCCGCATCGCAGCGCTCCTGAGCGGCGAGAATGACGAGCGCAACGCGTTCATGAGTATCCACGCGGGCGACGGCGGCACCGAAAGCTGCGACTGGGTCTCCATGCTCCTGCGGATGTACTCCCGCTGGTGTGACGACCGCGGCTACGACGTGACTGTCGTCGACTTGCTCCCGGGCGATGAGGCCGGCATCAAGAGCCTGACGGCACGCATTACCTGGTCGAGGGTTTACGGCTATTTGAGATCCGAAATCGGTGTGCATCGGCTCGTGCGTATATCGCCGTTCGACGCAGGCGCACGCAGGCATACTTCGTTCGCTTCCGTCGATGTAGTGCCCGAGTTCGACGACGATTTCGAGATAGAGATCAACGAGAAGGAGTTGCGCATCGACACGTTTCACTCCTCAGGAGCCGGCGGACAGCACGTGAACGTTACCGATTCGGCCGTCCGCATCACGCATCGGCCCACCGGCATCGTGGTGAGCTGCCAGAACGAGCGGTCGCAGCACGCAAACCGGCGAACGGCTATGGCCATCCTCCGGTCGAGGCTGTATCGCATCAAGGAGAAAGAACGGGAAGACGAACTGGCCAGACTCTACGGCGAAAAGGGCGAAATCGCCTGGGGCAACCAGATTCGCTCATACGTGATGCAGCCCTATACGATGGTGAAAGACCACCGCACCGGCTGCGAGACCGCCGACGTCAACAAGGTACTCGACGGGCACCTTGATCCTTATATCGGAGCGTATCTGCGCTGGAAACTGGCCAACAAGAAGACAGGCAAGACAACGTAACAGCACGGACTCTTACCAGGTGATAGGACGAAAATGCTAGAACTCCTCCACAACGCGGACGCCGAAGTTTACTCCGCCGTCAAGTCTGAGCTTGACCGGCAGCGCCATCACATAGAACTGATCGCATCGGAGAACTATACCAGCGAGGCGGTCTTCCAGGCCGCAGGCTGCGTGATGACCAACAAGTACGCCGAAGGCTATCCCGGCGCGCGCTACTATGAAGGCTGCGAGTTCGTCGACGATGTCGAACGGATCGCCATCAGGCGGGCCAAGGAACTCTTCAACGCAGAGCACGCCAACGTCCAACCCCACGCCGGTACGCAAGCCAACATGGCCGTCTTCTTCGCCGCACTCGAGCCTGGCGATACCGTCTTGGCGATGGACCTCTCGCACGGAGGGCACCTCTCCCACGGCAGCCCGAACAACTTCTCCGGCAAGCTCTACAACTGCGTATTCTACGGCGTCAACCGTGAGACCGAGCTGCTCGAGATGGAGGATGTAGCGCGGATCGCCCGGGAGACGAAACCCAAGCTGATCGTCGCCGGCGCCAGTGCATACTCGAGGACGATCGACTTCGAGGCTTTCAGCCGGATCGCGAGAGATGTTGGCGCATATTTCATGGCCGACATAGCCCACATAGCCGGCCTGGTCGTCGCAGGGTTACATCCCAGCCCCATTCCATACGCCGATTTCGTCACCGCAACCGTTCACAAGACAATGCGCGGCCCGAGGGGCGGTATAATACTATGCAAGAAAGAATGGGCCGACAAGATCGACAGGCAGATTATGCCGGGCACGCAGGGCGGCCCGCTCATGCACGTCATTGCAGCCAAGGCCGTCGCCCTGAAGGAAGCACTCTCGCCCAGTTTCAAGGAATACCAGCAGCGAGTCATCAACAACTGCCGCGCGCTCCTCGAAGCCATCAAAAACTACGGCTACCGAATCGTCTCCGGCGCCAGCGACAACCATCTTTTCATAATCGATCTCCGAGACCAGGGGCTCACCGGCAAGCGTGCGGCGGTACAGCTCGCAAAGGCCGGCATCATCGTCAACAGGAACGTGATCCCCTTCGACCCGACACCACCTTCCGTCACCAGCGGCATTCGTATCGGAACCCCCGCCTGCACCACTCGAGGGATGAAAGAGCCGGAGATGCACCTTATCGCCGAATTGATTCACCGAGTGCTCTCCAACATCGACGACGATGAACTGGCAGAAAAGACCAGGCAGGAGGCCCGAGAAATCTGCGACCGTTTTCCGATCTACGAGCATATTTCGGGGATAGCCGAATGAGAATTGGGAGCGACGAAGACAGCAGGGATCGCCAACCTGAAGGACTGAAACATGTCTCGGTGTAGCGACAAAAACACGCTGTACTACGGCGATAACCTTGACGTCCTTCGGCGGTACATCGCCAATGAGTCGGTTGATCTGGTGTACCTGGATCCGCCGTTCAATTCCAACGCGACGTACAACGTGCTCTTTGCCGAACAGAACGGGAGCCGCGCCGCCGCGCAGATCAAGGCATTCGCGGATACCTGGCAATGGCATTTGGGGGCGGAAGAAGCGTATCGCACGACAGTGGAGAGCGCACCGGAGCGGGTGGCCGACGTGATGACTTCGTTCCGCAATTTCCTCGGCGAAAGCAACATGATGGCCTATCTCGCGATGATGGCGCCCCGTCTTCTGGAACTGCGGCGTGTGCTGAAGCAGACCGGCAGCATATACCTCCATTGCGACCCGACGGCCAGCCACTATCTCAAAATCCTGATGGACGCGGTATTCGGGGCCGAGAACTTCAGGAACGAGATCGTCTGGCATTATCGTAGATGGAGTGCGGCAACATCTAACTTTCAGAGAATGCATGATATTATATTGTGGTATTCTAAAACTTGTGGTAAACATATATTCACAAAACCACTCCAGCCGTACAGTCATCCAGAAATGATTGAAGAAACCGTACGAGGAGTAATCGACGGAAAACTTCAGCGATTAAAAAACCCTAACGGTACTTATGTGAAAAGACAGAAAGAGAATTTGGGGGTGCTTATGCATGACGTGTGGGAGGACATTAACTTTATTCCTCCAACAGCAAAGGAACGCCTGGGCTACCCCACCCAAAAGCCCGAAGCCCTCCTCGAACGCATCATCCTCGCCAGCAGCAACGAAAGCGACCTCGTGCTTGACCCTTTCTGCGGCTGCGGTACGACTG
>JAUWKK010000165.1 GCA_030614245.1 Planctomycetota bacterium
AACAGGTGAACAGTGGAACAGTCGAACAGTCGAAAGATTGAATTCTTTTCTTTTCGCCTGCTCTCCTATCTACGTTCTGCTGTTCTAGAGGACTCGTGATGTCGTTGGATGTTGTGATCATCCTGATTCTGAGCGCCTGGGCTGTTTTCGGTTTTGCGACCGGAGCGATGAAGCAGATAGCGCACATCGCGTCGCTGGTGCTCGCATTTCTGCTCGCGAGGCCGGGCGGGCGGTTGATTGCAGCGTTCCTGATCGAGCGGCGAGGCCAGTCGCCGTCTATCGCAATGGTGCTCGGCACGCTGCTGGCGGGAGTTGTGGTGTACTCGCTGGTGAAGATTTTCTTCTGGATCGTGAACTCCTACCTGGGCGGCGAGGAGCGCAAGACGAGCGTGGGCAGCCGGCTGCTGGGCGCGGTGCTGAGCTCCGCCAAGGCCGCCGTGGTGGTCTGGCTGATGGTCTGCTTGCTGATGGAGACCGCGCTGCTGAACGTCCCGCAGTCGGCGACGGTCACCGGCTGGCTCAATAATATCTCAGAGCGCCTGGGCAGGTCAGAGATTGCCACGTGGATGGCTGAAACGTATAACCCTGTGAGCAGGCTCAGGATACGGTCGACACTCGACAAGCTGAAGAGAATCTCTGAGGATCCGCAAGCTGTCGGCAAACTCGCCCGGAATGAAGACGTGAAGGTGTTTCTGCACAAGCTCCGGATGCAGATGCTCGGGCGGCTCAAGGATAAGAAGACGCGGGCCAGTGTGGAGCGCTGCGACCCTGCGGCAATCATCAAGGCCGCGAGGCTGCGTGATTTCCTCGATAACCGGGAATTGATCGAAGCGTTGCTCGAGATCAACCTGGAAACGGTCATCGAGGATGCACTGAAGGAACTGCCCGACCCGCCTGCCGGACGGGCAGGGAACGGCGCGCCCGATTGAGGCGGCGTTAGATTGAACACCCTCCAGCTTGATGATATAATCCCGCCCGATACGAGAAAGCTGCACATAATGCTCAACACAAGGAGTGTCCCATGCGCCATGCCCTATCTGTCGTGCTGTGCCTTCTCCTCGGCGTGTCGTCGGCATTGCCGGCGGCAAAACCCGAAAAGATGCAGGAACTGCTCGAATGGAGCGAACTGCCCCAATTGCCGCCGGCTGAGGGACAGGAGACGCAGATCGGCGTGGCGGGCCCCTTCGCGGGCGTGCACAACGACGCCTTAATCGTCGCAGGTGGTGCGAACTTCCCCGCCAGCGTGCCCTGGAAAAAACTCCCCGACGGCTCATCCCCAGCAAAAGTTTATCACGACGACATCTTCGTCCTGGTGAAAGCGGGCGAGCAGAACGATTGGGTCAGCACGAACGTGAAACTGCCCAGGCCCCTCGCGTATGGCGTCTCGATCAGTACTGCCGACGGTATCATCTGCATCGGCGGCACCGATGGCAAACAATGCTATGCGGATGTCTTTGTCATCAAGTGGGATCCTGATTCGAAGAGGGTGAGCGTCGATACAACGATTGTGCCAGCGATGCCGGCGCCGCTGGCGTTCATGAGCGGCGCGATGGCCGATGGCGTAGTGTACGTCGCCGGTGGGCAGGAGACTCTGAAAGATGCCGCCGCGACGAAACACTTCTGGGCGCTGAACCTCTCGGCTCCGAAGCCCGACGGCGAGGAGGAGGATGAAGCCAAGTGGGAGGAGCTCGATCCCTGGCCGGGCCCCGCGCGCGTTCTGCCTGTCGTAGCCGCGCAGAGCGACGGCCTGGACAACTGCATCTACGTCTTCAGCGGCCGCGATATCATGCCGTCCAAGATTGACCACGTCTTGACCGATGCGTACCGCTACAACCCTAAAAAGGCAGCAAGCGAAAGCAAGGGCTGGAAGAAGCTCGCCGACTGCGGCAAGTTCACCAAGGACTCCGACCCGATCTCCGTAATGGCGGGAACCGGCATCAAATCGGGCGCCAATCATATTGTCTTCTTCGGCGGGGCAAGGGGGGATATCCATATCGAACTTGCTAAACTCGGAATGGATATCGCGGCGGAAACGGACGCAGCCAGGGCCGCGGCCCTCGTGCAGAAGAAAAACCTGATCCTCGACAGCCATCCGGGCTTCAGCAGGGAGATTATCGCCTATCACACCATTACTGACACGTGGGTGAAGATGGGCGACCTGCCCAGGACGAGCCAGGTTACGACTACGGCCGTCGAGTGGGGCAAGTGGATAGTGATCCCAAGCGGCGAGATTCGCCCCGGCGTGCGCACGCCGCAGATATGGAAGGCCACGCCGACAAAACCCGAGGGCTTCAGAGCGCTCGACTACTCCGTGATCAGCGTCTATCTGCTCGTGCTGGTGGCGATGGGCTTCTATTTTTCGACGCGAGAAAAGACGACCGATGACTTCTTCAAGGCGGGCGGCCGGGTGCCCTGGTGGGCCGCCGGGCTGAGCATCTTCGGCACGCAATTGAGCGCCATCACGTTCATGGCGATACCCGCGAAGACGTTCGGCACCGACTGGCGATACTTCATGGGCAATATGGCGATCGTAATGGTGGCGCCGTTCATCATCCTGATATTCCTTCCGTTCTACCGGCGGTTGAACGTTACCACGGCGTACGAGTATCTCGAGAAGCGATTCAACGTCGTCGCCCGGCTGATCGGCAGCGTGATGTTCATGCTGCTCCAGTTCGGCCGCATTGGCATCGTGCTCCTCTTGCCGTCTATCGCGCTGTCGGTCGTCACGGGCATTCCCGTTACAACGTGCATCATTCTAATGGGCGCATTGAGCGTCACCTACACTGTGCTCGGCGGGATCGAGGCTGTCATCTGGACCGACGTATTGCAGGTGATCGTGCTGGTCGGCGGAGCGCTGCTCTCTGCGGTGATGATACTCTTCAGCATCGACGGCGGCATCGCCGGGGTGATCGAAATCGCCAATGCATCCGAGAAGCTGCACACCTTCGACTTTGCCTTCGACTACACGACACCGACATTCTGGGTTGTAGTGTTCGGCGGGATCGCCGCCAATCTAATCAGCTACGGCAGCGACCAGGCGGTGATTCAGCGTTACCTCACAACGAAAGACGAGAAGAGTGCGGCCAGGGGCATCTGGCTCAACGCCATCCTCTGCATCCCTGCCTCGATCCTATTCTTCGCGATAGGCACGCTGCTGTTCGTGTACTTCAAGGCTTCTCCGCACCTCCTGAATGCAACGGTGCAGGAGGCCGACGCGATATTCCCGTGGTACATCGTGACGCAACTGCCGGCGGGGGTTGCCGGCCTGTTGATCGCGGCCGTCTTCGCCGCGTCCATGTCGAGCCTCGACTCGAGCATGAACTCCGTGGCAACGGCCTTCACGACCGATTTCTACCGCAGATTCAAACCTGCGGCCAGGGACCATACGTGCTTGACCGTCGCCCGCTGGGTGACGGTCCTCGTCGGCGTGGCAGGCACGCTCTTCGCTCTGATGATGAGCACCTGGGAAATCAAGTCTCTGTGGGATGAGTTGAGCAAGATGATCGGCCTGTTCGCGGGCGGCCTGGCCGGCCTCTTCCTCCTGGGCATCTTCAGCCGCCGAGCCAACGGCGTCGGGGCCGTCATCGGCCTCGTGCTCAGCGGCGCCGTCCAGTACGCTGTAAAGCAGAGAACCGACATCCACCTGCTGCTCTACACGTTCACAGGTGTTGCCTCGTGCATCATTATAGGCTACGTGGCCAGCCTGATCTTGCCGATGGAAGCGAAGAGCGTGGAAGGGCTGACTATCGGCACGCTTCGGGCAAGGCCGAGAGCAGGTGAAAGTTGAGCAGGCGACAGTGGAAAATCCGAATGTCTCGCCTGTTCTACTGTTCAACTGTCTTATCGGGCCTGCCCGCTGATCATGCCTCGATGCGGACGATGTCGATCTTGGCCGGGTCGGCCTGCCCGAGGCCGAGCTCGCCGGCGCGTATGATGTGGTTGATCGGCGGCCTTATCTCGCCGGGCTTGCCCGACGCATTCCGCTTTTTCTTGATCTCTATCGCCGCGACGCGGTCGATGGCAACTGTGTCGGTCGAGGCCATCAGGCCTGAGTATTTCCATCTGAACTGCGGCCTTAACGATGGGCCGCCGTCATACTGCGCCGTCGTCGCGTCCATTATTATCAGCTTCGTTTTCGTGCGGATCGGCTCCATCATGGACAGGTCCGCCAGGTACTTGCACATCTCCACGTGGAATGCCGACGCGTTCGGAACCGTGCCCAGGTGGTTCTTCATCGACGCGGTCACACCCGACTTGCCATGATGCTTCATGAACGGTATGTTGATCAGCACGTCGATATCGTCCGTGATGATCTTGCACAGCCGCGTCTTGATCGGCCCGGCTTGGATCTCGCCACTGTACCTTGCCAAGCTCCTCCTGTTGAACCTGCCCGGCATTATGCCCTGGATGCGGACATTGTCGGCGGTCTTCGACAGCTTGAACCCGCTCTTCTCCAGATCGTGGTCGCACCTGTCCCACACGATGATGTTGCCCGGCTTGACGCCGAGCTTTATCAGGCTTTCGGTGACACAATCGACCAGCGCCGGCGACGTGGTGACCGGCGCGAACAGGGTGTTCACTTTGATACCGATGCGCTGGTCGGGCTTGAACATCGACGCCCACGCATCTTCGGCCTTCTTCTTGCCGGTGAGCGAGCACATCATCTGATCGACCATCGGCGCGATAGCCTTCCGATCGCCGCCGAGGCTCGCAACAGGTTTCTCTTTACGTATCACGACGACCCGCGATTTCTCATCGGCTGCATCGGCCCTGCGTATCACGCCCGGCATGGCTGCCGCACCGGCGGCCGCTGCCACGCCACCCATGAACCCCCGGCGGCTGACCCCGGATGCTGCTCTGTTTCTCGAATCTCTCATTCCTGGCTCCTTCTTGGGAAAAGGGTGCTTTCCGACCTAATAATGTATGCTACCCTGATTATATGTGGAAAATGTTCGATGTCAACTATAAAAACGGGTCTGCCGGCCTGTGAGGCCGGCTTTCAGCCCTGCAAGGGCGTGGTACGACAGCCCAGGGCAACGCCCTGGGTCGGGAGGCGGCCTCACGGAGACAAGCCCTGCAAGGGCGGAGTAGCCGATGAACGTGCCTGCCTGCCCGCCGGCAGGCGGGCCATGCCGGTGGCAGGCGGGTATGTTTACCTCGCCGTTTCAGGGCTGGATGCCTGTCCACCCATTCTGTCCCAGGGCGTTGCCCTGGGCTATTCTACTTCGCCCCTATGGGGGCTTTATGAGCGCCAACCGCGTCCCGCTTGGCGGCGTGCTCCTTGCCGTGGCGGCGTATGGAGGACGCGGCCGGTCAGGAATGTTCAATGTATTCTGCTCTCCGTAGTAAGTACACCTGCCAACAGTACTTACGCGCCACCTGTCCGGCTTTTTCAGACAAACCATTTGACCGCGCTGCACTGTCGGGGTATAATCACGGTTTGGCCTTTTTTGGAGAGCCAGCGTGGAAGAAGCCATCCGGAAGGCCTCTGTGCTGATCGAGGCGCTCCCCTACATCCGGCAGTTTGACGACAAGATCGTCGTAATAAAGCTCGGCGGCAGCGCGATGGACCCCGGACATGATCTGTCGAATGTGCTGTTGAGCGTGATGTTCATGAGCCAGGTGGGCATGAAGCCGGTATTAGTCCACGGCGGTGGCCCGGCAATTACGGCTGCCATGGAAGCGCAAGGCAAGGAGCCGGTCTTCGTCCACGGGCGCCGCGTGACCGATGCCGAGACGCTCGCTATTGTCGAAGATGTGCTCATCAACGAGATCAACAATAACATAGTCGAGGCAATTCGCGAGCTCGGCGGCCGCGCGGTCGGCATTCACAACACCAACTATCGCTACCTGCATGCCGAGAAGCTCTCTTTCGCGGACCCCATCACCGGCGAGAACTGTGATCTCGGCCTCGTCGGCAAGATAGTGGATATCGATCTGACGGGCATCCTGACCGTTTGTGACAGCGGGTTCGTGCCGGTTATCGCGCCCCTCGCGACGGACGCCTCCGGCCAGACTCTGAACGTCAACGCCGATGCCGCCGCCAGCAGAATCGCCATTCAACTCGATGCCGAGAAGATCGTATTCCTCTCGGATGTCCACGGCATTCTCATGCGGCCCGGCGATCCGGGCTCGATGGCCTCGACCCTCGACGAGGAGCAGATCGAGCAGTTCATCAAAGACGGCATCATCAGCGGGGGGATGGTGCCGAAGGTTGAAGCCTGCCTGAGGACGATACAGGGCGGCGTCCGCAAGGCACACATCATCGACGGCGCAATGCCCCATTCGCTGCTGCTCGAGATATTCACCGACGCGGGGGTCGGGACGCAGATCATCAAGAAGACGACGGCCCAACCCGAGGCCTGACGCGAGGTTGCTGCTATGTCCAATGCCGATATCATCGGTCTTTTCGACCGGCACGTGATCGCCAACTACGGTCGCTATCCGATCGCGCTCGTCAGGGGCGAAGGCTGCTGCGTGTGGGATGCCGACGGCAAGCGCTACCTCGACCTGCTGGCCGGCATAGCCACCAACTCGCTCGGGCATTGCCATCCGCGGGTCGTGGAAGCCGTCCGCGAGCAGGCCGGCAGGCTGATGCACGTATCTAATT
>JAUWKK010000017.1 GCA_030614245.1 Planctomycetota bacterium
TCACCAGCAGCCAGGCCGTCTACGAATTCTGCTTGCCGCTGATGATCGGCCTGAAGAAGGAAGTCTTCAAGGTAATGCTGCTCGACACGAAGCACCGGCTGCTCCGCGAGGAGCTTGTGAGCGAGGGCTCGCTGTCGGCATCCGTGGTGCATCCGCGCGAGGCGTTCAAGCCGGCCATCCGCGAATCGGCCCACGCCGTCATCTTCGTCCATAACCATCCCTCCGGCGATCCCACGCCAAGCAAAGACGACGTAGCCATCACGATGCAGATGAGAAAAGCCGGCGACGTGCTCAACATCAAGATGCTCGACCACATCATCATCGGCGACGGGCGCTACTACAGCTTCGCCGATGAGGGGCATCTCAAGCCGCCCGGCTGATGCGGCGGAAGTCAGATGGCGCCGTATGCGTTCCCTTCTCTAGAATTCGGCGCTGGAAATCGCACAGTGCTTGGGTTAGAGTGTGGCACGGATTAGTTCTGATGGACGCAGCGACATCCTGGGTGGGCAGAAACCACGTGAGCTGGGGATGTCGCCAATGTCATGCCACGCGGCCGCCGCTTCCCCGAGCGGCTGATGCTTAATCATCAACCCAAACGAAGCCAGAAGGCAAGAATCAATGAATGACGACGCGAAGTATGAGAGCTTCATGGGGCTCGGCCCCAAGAGGATCGCCCACTGGGAGCACTGGTCCAATCCGGATGCCGCGACATACATCACGGGGATCGACTTCTACGAGCACCCGAGAGATTGCATGTCGAGGCTGGACGAAATCTACCCGTTCCTCGGACTGGGTGTGCCCGATAGCAATGATCCTATCCCCCGGCTCGATGAGCAGGAAGACCAGGGAAAAGGCCGCTGGGGACATTCTTATCGAGATCACTGGCAGCAGGAAGAGGCCGGAAAGCGTTTTGCCAGTCGTGAGGAGATGCTGAGCTTCAGTCCGCTCGAGCAGGGCGACTTCACGGGCTGGCGGGTTGTCGTGGACGGCGACTTCAGCAGCGAAGATATCATCTACGAACGTTACCGCAAGAGATATCCTGCGGAATGGGGCGACCGCGCGCCGGAGCGATCCACCGCGCAGGTCGGCTTCTACAACACGATGTTCATGTGGCCCCTGCTGGTCTTCGGCTATGAGAATTTCCTCTCGATTTGCCTGGAGCCGGAGTTCGGGCGGATCATGGATGAATTCGCCGAGATCAACCGGCGCGTCTTTCGGGCATTTGCTCGACTGCCCGTCAATTTCGTCGTCAGCCACGACGACATCGTCCTCACCACCGGCCCGGTATGCAGTCCCCGCTGGATGCACAAGTATATCTTCCCGAGATACGAGGAGTTCTGGGGCATCCTCAAGCAGGCCGGCAAAGAGGTCCTCTTCATGGTGGACGGCGGCGTGGACGCATTCGCTGACGACGTCATGGCATGCGGCGCACGAGGGATAATCAGTGAGCCGTATACCGACTACAAGGCCATTGCGCGCAAGTATGAGAACTGCTTCATCGCAGGCGAAGGAGACAACCGGGTGCTTATGCGAAACGACCCGGACGAGATACGAGCCATGGTGGAGACAATGGTCGAGACGGGCCGCATGTCCGGCGGCTATATGATGTGCATAGGCAATCACATCCCGTGGAATGTCCCGCCGGATGCTGTTAAACTGTATTTGGACCTGTCAGGGGAGTTGGCGTTCAGATGACCGGCATGACATCTGTCATTCTGAGCGAAGCGAAGAATCTTTGGCCCCAGGCCCGTTCAACTGGCGAAAAGATGCTTCGCTCAGAGCTCAGCATGACGTGAAGAGGTGACCGCACGAGAACGGTTCACAGCCCAACCCGCCAGAAGAACGGAACCAAGGCCCTCGCCGATCTCCTCCGCAAGCACGGAGCGAAGGAGGAGTAGCGGAAGTTGGCTCGCGCCCGCAGCCGCCAATCGGTCGGCGGGGGGCGTCGTGACTAAGACACGCCCTTCCATACCGGTCTTCAGAAGCAGTCGCGCCTGAGGAACTCGTGACGCACGCGCGCCGTCACGCTCTTGCCTGTCGTCGAGACGAAAGTTACTTCGCCGGGCGCGAACCTCACGTCCTTGACGTTCCCAAAGCCCTGGGGAATCTTCCCCACGCCCTCGATCAGCTTGACGACTGCCGGCCCGTCGGGTGAGAACTCCAGCGAAGTAGGGATTCCGGCCTTGCTGATCACGTTCGGCCGGAGGGATGGGCCGAGGCCCTCAGCGAAGAACGAGCAGGTCTCCTCCATGCCGAGGCAGCGGTTGCGCCCGTCCCAGGGGAAGCCGTGGCGGCCTCTGTTCGACATCCAGAAGACTGTGCCCGGCAGGACGGCGGCATCCTTCAGCGAATACCACAGATAGCCTTCCTTCTGGCAGGTCGCCGCAGTCCACGCGGGGTCATTCGATGGCTTCTTGAATACCTGGACCAGATCCGTGTAGCCTTCGCGCTGCGGGAACGCCGTGCAGTCGGCCGGCGGGGCGTCCTTTGCCATTACAGGCACCTTCGTCAGGTCGGTGAACCGCGCATTTATCGCCAGCGACTGGTACTCCCGGTTCTTCGGGTTGCCGAAGACCACCGGGCAGGTCATGCCGAAGGCGAAGTCGCTGACCGCGATGCGCAGGCTCCCCTCCTCCTCGGGCACGCGCAGCGTGCAGTGGTGGCCCACCGGCATCCTACCTGAGTAGCCCTCCATCGTGTGGCTCGCGTAAACTGCGTTCTGGCCATCGACCAGACGGAGCCTCTTCGTGATCGTTCCCTTCCTGATCTTCGTGTGCAGCTTCAGGGTCAGCGTCGTCACACCATCCTTCCTGTCCAGGCCGACCAGGGACCACCTGGATGACGAAGCCTCGCCGTGGCCCGAGTGTTTCTCCCCCTGCCAGGTCTCCGCGTTGGCGCCGAACGGCATGCAGAAGAAGTCCCCGCGCAGCGGGACCAGCACCGGGGCGGGCAGCCCTTTTAGATTCGCGTTCTGCCACGGGCTGATGTAGTAGGGCTGGACGGGCCTGTCGCCGTCGCGGTAGAAGCGGACGGGCGCCATGTGCCCGCCGTCTCTCGTCACGAACATCTCGACCTTGTCGGACCGGACCAGCCACCCGACCTGCGAGTTGTCGACGGCCCTGATCGTCGAGCA
Organism: Planctomycetota bacterium; assembly: GCA_030614245.1. Taxonomy (GTDB): domain Bacteria; phylum Planctomycetota; class PUPC01; order JABMSA01; family JAUWKK01; genus JAUWKK01. The sequence continues at coordinate 3,134 of JAUWKK010000017.1, forward strand.
TCCCGCCGCCGCCAGCAATATCATCGCTGCAAATAGAGCCTTCTTCATGTCGCTTCTCCTTTTCAGTTTACGCGTGCAGTGCCTCGAGTTCCTTGTCGGGGCGGTGCGCGAACCGCCCCTGCGCGCCGTCGCCGCCACCGATAAACGGGTATTATCCACGGGAGCACCCGCTCTTTCAAGAGCCGCACCATAACTGACCAGTCTCGACAGGCAGCCTCATAGCCCTCGCCGGCGGCCGTCATCGGGCTGGACGTGAACCGTCTGTTCGGTATATGTCGGCCCGTTGGTCTTAATCATGCCGTTCTCGACCCAAATCGGATCGAAGCCGAGAAAAGTCTCGTCCGACTCGCCGCCCTTGGGACGAAGATGGGCGCAGATCCAGTCCCGTCCGTCGGGCCCGGTGAAAATCTCACAATGCCCTGCCTCGATAAAGGGACTCTCGGGGTCACCCGTGAACTCCAGACCTTTCTCACGGCAGAGCTCCGGATTTTGGGCACCGTAGATGGGATTGCCATCGTACTTCGTCCACGGCCCCGTGGGGTGCCCGGCCGTCGCGTAACCCACCTCGTATCCGCGCGTCCATGATGAGTAGAGCATGTAGTAAACGCCGCCGCGCTTAATGACGAACATTCCCTCGATGCCGACGTCTTCCCAGGTGCCCTTGTCCGCAGCAAGAGCCCGGCGGCGCTCTCCCACGAATCGCGCGTTTTCGAGATCGATCTCCTGAACGTAATGCGACTTGAAGAAGGCATACGTCCTCCCGTCGTCGTCGGTGAAGAGCGTCATGTCGTTGCTCCAGACGGCGATGTCTTCGGGATGCCGACTCACAACGGACGCGGGAACATCTGCCGGTGTTACCAGGCTCGTGTCTCTGCCCGTCCCGTCCAGCAGAGGCCGGTCGTGCGTGAGGATCGTGTAGGGGCCGGTGATGCGGTCCGCCACTGCCAGGCCGCAAGAATGGACGCGGTTGTACTTCTCCGACTCGTTCCGGCAGTTGAACGTCAGCCAGAACTTGCCGTTCTTGGGGTGGATCTCCGACGCCCAGAAGCGGTCGCGGTACCAGGCGTCTTCGAGCAATGTGCTTCGGTCTATGAGCAGCCCCTCATACGTCCAGTTCAGCAGGTCCGGAGATGACCACAGCTTGACGCCGGGATTCACCGTCTGACGCTGGAAAGGGCAGCAAGTACCCGTGAGATAGTAGATACCGTCCACATTAACGATCTGGGGATCGCGAATGTTGCCGACGGCCTCGCTGCGGATGGGATTGCAGTATCGAAAGAGCGATCTGTTCATCATCTTGTGCTCCGTGGCGTCCGCCAGGCAAACGCGTTCTCCCAGCCCCGCGTAATGGGAAAAGCATACTGGCCGACCTTGCTGTGCGATGTAAAAGCTTCACGGCCAACGCACTATAGCACAAGGCGGGCTGGTTTTCCAAGGTGCCGGTGAGATAGTCGGGCCAGGGCGCGGAACTATCTGACTGGCCGAAACATCACCAGACGGAACTGTTCATTGACTTCTAAAACACTATGTGCTATCATGAAACGGCAGAATTGAAAGGGGCTTCGAGTGACTACTTGTGGCCCATGGACAAACTGGGAACTCGCCGAATGGAACCGCCGCGAAGTGAACTGAATAACGAGCCGCCGCCTGTCCGCCTCAGGAGGCCCGCCCCGGGCGAGCGGCCACAGGTGCCGAACATCTTCTCCGACCACATGGTCCTCCAGGCCGGCAAGCCCGTTCCCATCTGGGGCACCGCGGAGGCGGGCAGCTCGGTCACCGTAACCTTCGGAGACCAGAAACAGACCGTAAGCGCCGGCAAAGACGGCCGCTGGAGGGTAACTCTCAACCCGCTGGCCGCGTCCGCCGGGCCACGGCGGCTGGCCGTAGCAGCCGAGGCGCATGGCAGGAAAGCGGAAGTGGTCTTTGAGGACATCCTCGTGGGTGAAGTCTGCCGTGCCGAACCCGACTCGAGTCCGATACGCGTGGGCGGCGGACCCCGGAGTAAACCTGTTCAACCGCGAAGGTCTGCCGGCGATGCCGTTCTGCAGTCATACCGGCGAACCCGACGGTCACAACCATAGCACGGCGGGAGGAGCACACTGTACTATGAAACGTACCGACGACGAACGCATTGGGATTCTCCGTCAGCGCTGCATCGACCGCAAGGGAATGGTCAGCAATGCGGAACGCCCGATCCGGCGTAAAAGGATGTGGCAGGGCATTACCATCTCGGCGGCGAAATCCCTTCGCGCTTCGGAGCGTGTCGCCTCCTGGCAGATCCGATGCGGCCTTCGCACGCGCGACATATTGGCAGAGATCAAGTTCGAGATCGACGACCTCGAACTTCTCGCAGGCAGGATTCATCCACAGGCAGCGTCGGATTCCGAGTTCGAAGACGCCGATGCATACGTTGCGCGATACCTCCGCACGCCGGGCCAGTCGGGCCATTGCGAACTCGACCTTCCCACGCTATTCACACTCGGCGTCAATGGCCTGCGCGACAGGATTGATGGCCTGATGGCGGACGCCGATGACAAGCGCACGGAAGTGTATCAGTCCTTCCTGCCCGCGCTCGACGGCTTTTCTGCAATGGCCGAGAACGCAGCCGCGACGGCCGAGGCCGGCATAGCGTCCGCCCCGGACTGGCGGAAGGCCGAACTCAGGGAGATTGCAGAGTCCTGCCGCCGGATCGCCCACCAGCCCCCGGCAAACACCCGGGATGCCGTCCAACTGCTCTGGCTTGCGCAACTCGGCGCGATGTTGGGCGACAGCGCCGGGCTGGTAGTCTCAGGCCACATTGATCGCACCTTGCGGCCGTCTTACCAAGCCGACACTGCCGCCGGAAAAATCAGCCGGGAACAGGCGCTGATTCTAATCGAGAGCCTCTATCTGCTCGTCAACGAACTGATAGCGGACGGCCTCGCGATGTCCGTAATGGTAGGCGGGCGCGACGCCAATGGCGACGACGTCACGAACGACCTTTCGTACCTCGGCCTCGAAGCCCTGAGGCGGACGAAACTGATCTATCCAGCCGTTGGCGTGTGCTGGCACGAGGGGACGCCCAGCGACCTGACGGACCTCGCAATCGAACTGATCGGCCACGGTTACTCCACGCCCGCATTCTTCGGCGCCGAGACGATCCAGCGCGGCCTGAAAGAACTCGGCGCGGCACCGGAACATGCCTGCAATTACATCAACTCGACGTGCGTCGAAATCACACCCGTCGCCGCCAGTAACGTCTGGGTGGCGTCGCCCTACTTCAACCTCTGCGGCGCCCTGATGGAGGAAATCGACGCGCAGGTCGACAGCGGGCCGGTCGACAACTTTGAAGATTTCGTAGCTGCCTACCACCGGCGCATGGCAGATCGCATCGCTCGAGCGGTGGCCGAACAGAACAACGCCCGCCGCCTGCGGCAGAGGTTCGGCGGAAAGCCGTTCCAGAGCGTACTCACCCGCGACTGCATTGCCCGCGGACGCGACATCGATGACGGCGGCGCGATCTACAACTGGGTCGAATGCTCCTTCGTGGGGCTGGCAAACTTGGCCGATTCCCTGCTGGTGATCGAGGAAGAAGTCTTCAAGCAGAAGAATTTCACTCTATCGGAGCTGAAGGCAATGCTTGATTCGGATTTCGCCGGCAACGAGGCGACACGGCTGCGTTTCCTGCACAACTATCCCAAATATGGCAACGCTTGTGCAGATGTGGACCATTTTTTAGCCGACACGGTTGGCACCCTCGTGAAAGAATGCGGCCGCCACAAGATGCTGCCGGACGGCAGCTCGTTCGTGCCCGGATGCTTCTGCTGGGTGATGCACGAGCGTCTTGGCCGCCAGACACGGGCGACCCCGGACGGCCGCAGGGCCGGTTTCGCCTTCGCCGATGGCGGCGGAGGGGCGCAGGGCCGCGAAATGCTCGGACCGACTGCTGCTATACTCTCCTCAACCTCTTGGGACCACTCCCCCATGATCGGTGGGCTGGCCTACAACATGAAGTTCAATACGTCGCTGTTCTCGTCGCCCGAATCCTTCGAGCGGCTTCGAGACCTGGTGATCACCTATCTGCGACGCGGCGGTTTCGAGACACAAATAAACGTAACCGACCTGGAGACTCTAAAGAGAGCCCGGGAAAAGCCCGAAGAGTATCGCGACCTCGCGGTTCGCATCGGGGGATATGTGGATTATTTCACGCGCCTGTCGCCTGAAATGCAGCAGGAGGTGATGCTTAGAACGGAGTTCGGGAGGGAATGAAAACCGATGCGCGGCCGTATATTTGACATCCAGAGATTCTCCATACACGATGGCCCGGGCATCCGCACGTTGGTCTTCCTTAAAGGTTGCCCGCTGCGGTGCCTGTGGTGTCACAATCCCGAGGGGATCAACCCGGACCCGGAGCTCTCGTTTATCCCGGAAAAGTGCATTGGCTGCGGATATTGCTTTCGGGCGTGTCCTCGCCACGCGCACGAGATGATTGACGGCAGCCACGTGCTCGACCGCAGCAAGTGCACCGTGTGTGGTGCTTGCACGGAAGAGTGTTACGCCGGAGCGCTTGAGCTGATCGGACGGGAGGTATCCGTCGAGGAAGTGATGCGGGAGGTCCTGTCCGACCGGCCGTTCTACGAGACATCCGGCGGCGGGATGACGCTCTCCGGCGGCGAGCCGCTTATGCAGATCGACTTCACCGAAGCGCTCCTCGCGGCCGCGAAAGACGTGCACGTCCACTGCTGCGTGGAAACCTGCGGCTACGCTGACTTCACATGTTTCGAGCGTATCATCCGGTACGTCGACCTGTTTCTCTACGACGTGAAAGAAATCGACGACGATCGTCACATCGAGTTTACCGGCGTGCCCACCGGGAAGATAATCGAGAACCTGCGACGACTGCACGATGCAGGGGCGAGCATTCGCGTGCGAGTTCCTGTGATACCTGGATACAACGACCGCGAGGATACTTTCCGAGGGATCGCTGACCTCGTCAAGGGCCTGCCCAATCTGGAAGGGGTCGAACTGATGCCGTATCATCACCTCGGCAGCGACAAGCGCCGGCGGCTCGATATCGACGACGAGATGCCCAGCGACATCCAAACGCCGGACGATGCCACCATTGCGTCGTGGATTGACGCTTTCGAGCGCTGCGGCGTGACCGTGCTCAACACGCGGGCAGAGCATAGCGGAGCAGGGGCGCGTGGGCGAGAGTGAATCCACGAAAGACGCGAAACCGCACGAGGGCGGCTGGGCAACGGCTGTCCCAAGTAGGGCTGCACCAGCGATAGCCATTCCGCAGCAACGCTGACCCGCCTGCCGGCGGGCAGGGCGGGAGCAGGAGATTTGTGGTCTCAGGCCGCCGGAATCGTGTGCTCTGGAGTGCAAGAATTGCACTGATCTGGCTCGGAAAGCATGATCGTCTGTTCATTTACGTGGAAAGTTCTTTCCGCTTCAGTGTGTTACATCATAAGTATAGGTGACTCAATGAGAACCGGGCCTGACGCACACCCGGAAACGTTGAAATGGAAGCATCCCGAGTGTTCCGATCGTAAAGTTCTTTCCGGGATGCCGGTGCGGTAAGGATATAGATATTCAGTGGAATCCCCGACAGAATCGGCTTCTAAGGCGCCTACAAGGCCGGTATTCCGAATTGGCGCGGAATTACTGTCAATACTGGCATAGCACCTGTAGCACTTATTAGCAAAAGTTGTATCTTGATGAGCGGCCTGAGAAGGTTAGGTGCGTCTGAATGTCTGAGTGAAGTACCAGGAGATTGTAACAATTATTTTTTCAGCAAAACATATCAAGAATTTACTTGACATATAGATGTGCTGTGTTATACTGCTTACACAGGCATAGTCTGTTTTCAGGCTGTACTGTTCGAGTAACGCCCCGCAGCGAGTGCGCGTCGAGTTTCCGGGGCGACCAGAGCGTAGTGTCAGCATGAGGAGTATGCGCGCGATTACCATATACTAACGGTGAAGATTTTAGTTGTAGATCGTCTGCGTATTTCGTTGTATTACGTGTGTGTTTGTTTCTCTTTGATGTCGGGTGCGCGTAACGGCACCACCGCGGCCGGCTTCTGAGGATATTGGTGCTGGAGGTCCTGCAATGTATCGTTCAATTATTGTTGTTGCTTTGGTGTTGGCGATGGGCGCTTTCTCGGTTGCACAGGCCGGGACCTTTTCAACTGGGGCGGATCTTTCCGAGTTGACCGCGGCGGACATACTGACGGCTGGACCGTCTCTGCACGTTCCGGCAGCCAACTTGGGCCTGACCGACGGAGATAATCTGAATGCACTGAGCAGTGGCCTGGACACGGGCTCAGTCATCTACTTCTCTGTCGCTGATTCCTCCGATATTCGTGTCACGACCAATGCGAGCGGACTTTTCGTGCCCCCGTCCGGGTTGAATACGACTCTCTACTCGGCCAAGCAGCTGGGCTTGAGTCATCAGGACGATCTTGATGCCTTCAACTTCGACGAGTTCGACTTTGGAGGCTTTGGCGTCGGGGATGGCATTCCGGATCGCAACGTTTACTACGGACTCGCTGCGGGTTCATCGAGTCTGGACGTCGGCGCCGATGAGCCCAACTACGACAGCAAATCGACAGCAGACGACGTCTTCATCAATGATCCCGGCACAGTCTACGCACATGGCGGCGCTATGGGCCTGGGGTTCGGCGACGATCTCAACGGCCTCGTACTGTTGGACTTTCAGGATCCCGGCGAGTTGACCGTTGGAACCGATGAGGCTCTGTTCTCGCTTGCCGAGGGTTCGCCGACGCTTTCCAAGGGGATAGATCTTTTTGGTAATGAAATATCGGCTGCCGATGTTTTCTATACCGATTTCGACGGCACCTTCAGCATCTTTGCTACGGCGAGTGAACTCGGGCTGGACGCAACGTTTGATGTCGATGCTCTGGAAGTTCAACCTTCGACCATTCCGGAGCCCGTTTCGATCTGCCTGCTGGGAGCAGGCCTCGTGGGCCTGGCCATCCGCCGCTATAAGAGATAATTCGATCCCGGCATAAGACTGATTTCCGCACGCCGCCGCCTGAATTAAGGTGCGCGGCGTGTTTCTTCAGCGGGTGGCTCAGGCCGTCACCGGGCGGGCTTCCTCGCCGTGCGTCGCGTGTCCCGGTGATACGCGCACAGCCTTCTCAGGTTGCAGTCGCAGCATTCCGGCCGCTGGGCTGCGCAGATGGCGCGGCCGTGGCGGAGCAGGTTGACGTGCAGCGAGAGGGCCTTGCCCGCGGGCACGAGCGGGGCCATCAGGTGGTGCGTCTTCTCGGCAGACGCTTCCGGCGGCACAACTCCCAGCCGCCGGCAGATGCGATGCACGTGCGTGTCAACCGGGAAGACATCTCTTCCACAGGCGAACAGCAGCGTCACCGCTGCGGTCTTGACCCCAATGCCCTCTTGCGAGCAGAGCAGATCGCAGGCCTCATCGGGGTCGAACTGGTGCAGAGCGTCGAGGCTCAACTCGCCGAAGGTCTCTTTCACCCACCTGAGGATGTTCCGGATGCGTACGCTTTTCCGGTTGGCCAGCCCGCCTGCGCGGATGGCACGGGCAATATCGGCGGTTCGAGCAGCCATTACATCCTGCCAGGTCGGGAAAGTCTCCCTCAGCGATGCATAAGCCCGGTCGCGGTTCCGGGCGTTGGTGCTTTGCGAGAGGATGCTGCCGATCAAACTGTCGAGCGGCGAGCTCTTCGGCGTGCGGCGGGGGACTCCGAAGCGCTCCTCGAGGAGCTCGGTGATGCGAGCGACCTTCCTGCGAAGAGCGGACCGGCCGGGTGAAACGACGATAGTGAACCCCGTATGCATTGACGGCAATCTACACCAGGGCCGGTGTTTTTGCAAGCGAGTGACGCAGCATCCATCCAGTTGAGCTGATGCAGCAGCCGCAGGCGCGTTTGGCCGTTCATGACTTCGTATGAGCCTCGCGACGGAGAAATCTTGTCATTTGCATAAATCCCTTTGAAAATGGTTCTGCGAAGCGCGTACAATTCAGGGGGAAGTTACGTTTCCGGCCGCGCCGATACGTCTTTATTGACTGGAGGCGACAATGAACAGTCTCAGAGGTTTGTCTGCGGGAGTGCTCTTGGTCTGTCTGGGGCTGATGGGAACAGCCGCCGCTGCGGAACCAGCCGAACAGCCGCCTGACGAAGATGAGATCGTTGATGTTATCGACTACACCATCCAGTCCGGCGACACTTTCTTCAAACTTGCCCAGAAGTTCTACAAAGATGCGGAGAAGAGCTATATCATCCAGAATGCAAATGCCGGTCTCGATCCGAAGAAGCTCAAGCCCGGCGACAAGATACGGATCCCCGTAACAGCCGCAGGGAAGGCCTGGTGGGAAAATGAAGGCCAAAAGGCCGAGGATGCGTTCGAAGAACAGCTCTCCTCGTTGTTCAACCTGAGCCCCGAGGTAATGAGGCCTGCGAAACTCTCACTTGGGATGGGAATCTGGCTGTTCCGCGCTCTCAGTTTCATTGTCGCGGTCGGACTGTTGATGTGGTTCGCGTCGAAGATCGCTCGCATTCCCGGGGCATCCTTTCGGAAAGCCACACTATGCACGGCCGCCGAGATGGCCTGCATGGTGGGGCTCGTCTTTGCTCTGCAGCGGTTCATCGATTTCATGTCCGGTTACGAGAAGATCGAGCCGATCCTGGATGCCAGTTCGCCATATGGTGTCATCGTGGTGCTTGTGCTTGCAGACCTCTTGATTCTCCGAGTAATCTATCGCATCGGCTGGCTGCGTTCGTTTGCGCTGTCGGTCTCGCGCCTGGCGGCGATGGTGGCGGTTGTCGCGGTGCTATTTGGCCTCGCCTCGGTGATCAACATCATCTGGCCAAGCGGAACCTGAGCGACCCGACGACCCGTCACATCCTCATGCACAGCCTTACATCTAATTACCCCGCATCTAGTTGCAACCGGCACGCGGCGGGGCTATACTTCCTACGGGGGACGTCCGAAACTGTGTGCGGCGGTGTAACTTCGCGTACCGCCGGCAGTGGATCATTGGGGCATCAGGTGAGATACGAAATGGCACGGACAACGCAGCGATCTCGTCGAGAGCGAGGACCGTCTCGCAGCGCAGGCTTCACCCTGGTCGAAATGCTCATCGTGATGGTCCTGATCGTGATAATGGCCGGGATGATAATGGCGGTATACCGTGGCCTGGTGGAGGGGCAGCGCAGGTCGAAGGCGATTGTCGATATCGAGCTCATCCGCAAAGGCCTGGAAGATTTCTACGCCGCCTGGGGCAAGTATCCGCCGACACATGCATCTGATTTCGACGGCATCGACGGCCCAAATCGCTCGCTCGTGCACTTTCTCTCGCGCGATTGCAGCAAACTTGACGAAGGAGCTGCGGACCGCCTGCCGGCGAACGACCCACGATGCGGGCCGTTCATCGACAGTTACGTCCTCGCGGACAAGGAGCGATTCAGAATTCGCTCAGGCGGCCTGGTCTGGCACGATCCGTGGGGCAATCCATATATCTACTTCGAGCGAAGCGCGATCCGCGTATACGCGGGTAACGCACCGAAATACAGGATCATGGGCAATGCCGCCGAGAACCCGGACGGTACGCCCGTGCAGCCGAGGAAAGACGACGACCTGCTCTTCTACGGAGCCGACAGCTTCCAGGTCTGGTCGTGCGGCCCGGACATGCGCACGTCTTTCTATGGCCGCGACGGAGACGCGGGAGACGGCCCGATCTCGCGCTCGGCCAGTGACGATATCACAAGCTGGGACGGAGGCACATAGTGATGATGCGCTCGCGCTCGGGTTTCACACTGCTGGAATTGCTCGTCTCAATCGCTATCGGATTTGCGATGCTGGGCATAGGAGTAGGTGTGTACCTGTCGATCCGGCGATCCGTAGCCGTGCGTGGCGAAGCGGCGAAGGTCGCGGCCGCGATCTCGAACGCCCATAACTCGGCACTCCTCAATCACGCGCCGGCTGTCGTCACTTTCTCGGCCGTCACAGAAACAGGCGCGACGGCCGGCATCACGAGCGATGACAGGCCGATTTCGTTCGACGTCACGTTCCACGCTATCGTCCGCCGCCCCGTCGCCGTCTGGCATTTCGAGCAGCTCAACGAAGAAGGCAACCAGTCCAGCTTCATCGGCAGCAGCGACTATCCCGCGTTACTCCTCAACGCAGCGGAGATAACGCCGTTCGGGCGCATCGGCAACTCGGTGTACCTGCCGGAAGTGGCTCCTGGGAATCCCGCGCCGCATCTGCAAGTCGGTATCGAGCCGAACTACGTTCAGGCCGTCAATCTCCGCGACGGCATCTATATCGAGGCGTGGGTCAAGCCCGACTTTGCGATAGATACAGGCACCGGCAAGCTCACAATGCCGATAGTCAGCAAGTGGGACGCCTCCCGCTTCTCGGCATACAGCCTCTATCTCGAATACTCGCCCGATGTGCTGGACAACCCGCACGGGACGAAAGCCTTCTCCGTCGTCGGGAGCATCCATACGACCGAGAGGAGCGAGGACGGCGAGCCGAAGCGCGCGAAGAGCCACTGGCGTGTCAAATCCGGTGAGTGGACACACGTGGCGATGTCGTTTCGCGTCGTCCCGGGGAAACAAGGCAACCGGTGGCTGACGACCTTCGTCAACGGCGAGCTGGATGTTGACGAGAGCCGCTCGACCGAACGCTCGGCTCTCGATCCCATCGCCCTATCGAACGGCCCCGTGCGTATCGGCTGTTTCGATCCGGCAATGGATGAACGTTTCATCGGCTACATCGACGAGGTCGGCATTCACGCGTTTGTGAGGAGCGACCGGCAGCGCATCGGGGAAACATCGGCTTTGCCGCCTACGGACTCATACCGTCAGCGGGAGAGAACGTCGGCGGGAGAGTCACAACCGGCTATCACGTAGAATTCGACTCGACCGGCCGCCTCGCCGGCGGCAACGCGAGGATACAGCTCTATGCCGAGGCATCCGGCATCAAGCGAAAGGTGTACGAACTCGGCATCACCGCGCTCGGCGGCATCGAACCCAGAGAGTGGGAAGAACGATATTATGATCCAGAGCACTATCCAGATGGCGGCTGGAAGCGGATAGGAAGCGATTGATGCGAAAGCGACCGGCAGAAAATGAGCGCACCGGCGAGCGCGGCTTTGCGCTCCTGATGGTGGTCGTGATTCTCTCGGCGCTGCGCCTGATCGGGGTGCCGTTCAGCATCTAGATGAGGCTGCAGGAGGCTTCGGCACGGAATCAAGTCGCCAGGGCTCGCGCTCGTATCGCAGCAAACGGAGCGCTCAACCACGCCAGAGAATGCCTCAGCCGCACCTTCGACTGCACACTGCCGGGCCAGGACGCCGACAACCGCGACATCTATCCGCCGATCGTCTTCATTCCGGATACGAAACTCGCGTTTTTTTATCCTGAAGAGATCGACGTTCTCTCTGAAATGACGGCCGATTTCACCCACAACAATCTCCATCAACACATCAATCCGCGCTCGGAACGCAGCGACCCCGGCATCGCCGGCAGCGGAGCACTGTGGTCGGTAAACGTCGAGGACGAACAGGGGAAGATCAACCTCAACTCCGCGTCGCTGCCGCTGATCGTAAACCTGCTGACGCTGATGGGCGTCGGCGACGACGGCATCGTCTCGAGGCCCGCAGACCTGGCGCAAGACATCGTCAATCATCGCGATGCGACCGGGCCGTTTCATGCGATCAGCGAGGTGCGGGCACTGCTCCAGGAGTATGACCGGGCTCGGCGGGGCCTACAGGTGCTCGACAGCAGACTCGTCGGGCAGCTCAGCGACCTGCACCGATACGCCACCGTCTGGTCGCAGCGCGAGCATCCTTCGCTGCCCCATCTGGTCAACGTCAACACCGCCCCCGAGCTTGTACTGCGGGCCGTGATGACGGGCGTTCGCTCGAAGCTGATCGAGACGACGTTCACTCCTTCCGAATCGCGTGACGATAACTCGGGCCTTCGAGCGGGCGTGATGTCGCACGTGGAATTGCTCGAGCCGGACGCTCCCCTTGCCGACACATCCATCGTCTGCGTCGAGGGCACCGACGGCCTCGAGTTCGAGGTCGTCATCGAGAATGCCATAGGCGACGTCTCCACTCCATCGAACGCACCGGTGGTCCCCTATGCTAAGGCGTCGCTCGTGGTCATACGCGGCAGCGGAGGCGACGGCGAGAAGCTTCTGCGGGCGGACCTCTACACCGGAGCCGGCAATTTCGTCGTGGGCGACCGCTTCGACTTCACCACGTTGACACTCGACAAGGTTCGCGGCGGAGCGCTCCTGGACAACGTGATCCGGCGCCTGACGGCCGAGCTCGATGTCCAGGTCAACGCGGTCGCCGGCGGCAGCGGCGATCTGACATTACTGGACTACGCCGCCGCCGATGATGCAGCAGAGCGGACGTTCAGCGTCGGCGGCTGGGTCGAGATGCGCGCGCTGCTTGCCGAGCCTCGCGAGGGCGAGGAGAACAGAATCTGCTCCGCCGTGATCCGCTGTACGTCCGTCAGCGGCAATGTGCTGACCGTCGACCTGGCTCCCGAGGTGGTCGGGGAGATGATCCGTGCGAAGGTCAGACCGTTCGTAATCGGCCTGGGCCGCGGCCCCGGAGAGCTCGGCGGCATCGTTGCGGCGGCGAAAGTCGCCGGAGGCGGGGAGCCGGACGCAGCCGCCAGGCCCGAGCAGATCAGCACGATCATAATGAACGCCTGCAAACCGCAGTCCAGGCACCTCTACGATGCGACCACCGGCTTCTGCACTAAATCGTACGGCGTCTTCACGATCGATGCGGTGGGCATTGTCAGCGATGCGGGCGGCAACGAAATGGCGCGGCATCATGTCCGCGAGGTCGTCAGGATGCAGCCGCCGCGCACCGATGAGGACGGTATCGCGGACCAGACCTGGACGCTCGACACGCAGTACGAAGGCGAGAAATTCGTCGTCAATCCGGCCACGAGCAGCCTCGTTACGGCCGGCGGCACAGCTATCACTCACGACTTGGCGCCGAGCAGCGCCCGGGCGTCTCTATTCGTGAAACCGTCCGACGGCAGGCTGCAGGCCAATCAAGGCACGCGTTTCGCACTCCACTACGATCACTGCCTTGCGTCTGCCTTGCTCTGCGATCGCGGCAACATGGGCATGCCGCCGCTGGCGGTTCCCGGCGCCGGGCCGCTCTTGGGGAACGCCAGGGCATACTTCACCCAGAACGGACGTCTCAACGGCATCACTTACCGCGGCGTGCAGATGTTCGAGCTGTGGTTCAAGCCGAAAAGCCCCGAATTCACCGATGGCGGCGATCACTACCTGTTCGATTCGGCAAATATCGAAGGCCCGGACTTCGAGAACCGGCAGTTGCAGAACCGCATCTCGCTCTTCTATCGCGGCAATCCGGGCGAGCTGGTGTTCCGCATCGCCGACAGTACCCTCGAGGAAAAAGCCGCCGAGATACACCACCCGTGGGCTCCGGCCGCGACGCCCAACTGGCATCACCTCATGGTGCAATGGGATGGGAGTCATCACAACGAGATGGCGATGTTCCTCGACGGCCTGAAGGTGGGCAAGTACTCCCCGATAGTCGACAGCTTCGACGAAGTAATAGCGATAGGTTGCACGCTTCTTTGCCGCGTGCCGGGCATTTCGTTCGAGTTCGATTATCGGGACACGCAGCCCCAGGACGACTACGCTAATGCA
>JAUWKK010000270.1 GCA_030614245.1 Planctomycetota bacterium
GATGCTCGTGACGGCCGACCGCGGCGGCTTCAGACTGGGCGGCAAGACCATCGGCATAGTCGGCGTGGGCAACGTCGGCAGCCGGGTCGAGCAGAAGGCTCGTATTCTCGGTATGACGCCCATCCTCAACGACCCGCCGCTGGAGAGCCGGACGGGCGACGGCCGGTTCCGACCGCTCGAAGAACTGCTCGACGCCGACATCATCACTTTCCACGTGCCGCTGACGAAGACGGGCCGGGATGCGACGCTCCACCTGTGCGACGCGGCAATGCTCGACAGGCTCCGGCCGGGCTGCATAGTGCTGAACACGTCGCGCGGCGCCGTCGTGGATGGTGCGGCGCTGAAAGCGCGGCTCGATGCCGGCCGCCTCCACGCCGTGCTCGACGTGTGGGAGGGCGAGCCGTCGATTGACGCGGACCTGCTGAAGCTCGTCGGCATAGGAACGCCGCACATCGCCGGCTATTCGCTCGATGGCAAGGCAAACGGCACGATGATGGTCTACCGTGCCGCGTGCGGGTTCCTCGGCATGGAGGCCGAAGACGTGCAGCTAAATCTGCCGGCACCCGAACCGGCGGAATTGACAATAGCAGCGTCCGGCCGCGACGAAGAGGACGTCATCCGCGAAGCAGTGCTCGGTGGCTATGACATCCTGCGAGACGACGCCGTGCTGAGAAAGATGATCGATCTGGATGTCGCCGAACGGGGCCCGTACTTCGACCGCCTGAGGAAAACTTACCCCGTGCGGCGCGAGTTCCCCAGCCGGACTGTTGATGTGCGTGGGGGCTGGACGGAGTTGGCCGAACGCATTGCCGCGTTGGGATTTCGGCTTAGTCCGCGGCTCTGAAGCAATTGTTCATGGAGGAAACCGAATGACCTTGGGCAAGAGTGAAACCGCCAGGAAACTGACCGTTGATGAAATCAGCGAGATAGTCGCCGGTGGGCTCGATGCCGCCGATCTTGGCGGGAAGCGCGTGCTGGCGATCATCCCCGATCACACGCGTTCGGCTCCTATCGGCCTGTTCTTCAAGCTGGTATGCGAGCGGCTGCACGGCTGCGCGAAGCAGCTCGACTTCATAATCGCACTCGGTACGCATCCGCCGATGCCGGATAACAGAATCGACGAGCTTGCCGAGATGTCTGCTTCCGCGCGCGCGGCGAGATTCCCCGGCGTCCGCATCTTCAACCACACCTGGGACAAGCCCGACAGCCTCCGGGAGATCGGTACCATCACCGCAGACGAGGTCGCGGAGCTCTCGAACGGCCTGATGCGCGAGGACATCCCCATCGAGATAAACCGGCTCGTCTTCGATTCCGATCACCTGCTCATCATCGGGCCGACGTTCCCGCACGAGGTTGTCGGCTTCAGCGGCGGGCATAAGTATCTGTTCCCCGGCATTGCGGGGGCGCGGATCATCAACGCCTTCCACTGGCTGGGTGCGATGATTACGAATCCCGTGATTATCGGGACGAAACAGACGCCCGTGCGCGACGTGGTCGAGCGTTCCGCGGCGATGCTCGGCATCCCCCGAACCTGCCTGAGCATGGTGATGAAGGGCCACGATCTGCACGGACTGTATGCCGGCAGCCCGCAGGATGCCTGGAGCGCCGCGGCCGACCTCTCGGCGAAGCTCAATATCATCTACATGGACCGCCCTTACAAGCGCGTGCTCTCGATGTCGCCGCCGATGTACGACGATATCTGGACGGCCGGCAAGTGCATGTACAAGCTGGAACCGATCCTTGACGACGGCGCCGTCCTGATTATCTACGCCCCGCACGTCACAGAGATATCATACACGCACGGGGCGGTAATCGACCGTATCGGATACCACACCCGCGATTATTTCGTCAAGCAGGCGGAAAGGTTCAAGGGCGAGCCCCGAGGGGTGCTCGCGCATTCGACGCACGTCAAGGGGGTCGGAACGTACGAAGATGGTATCGAGAAGCCGCGAGTCGACGTGATCCTGGCGACGCAGATTCCCGAGGAACGCTGCCGCGCGGTCAATCTTGGCTATCGCGACCCGGCCGGGATCGATCCGGCCGAATGGAGAGGGCGCGAGGATGAAGGCGTGCTGTGTGTCGAGCGCGCCGGCGAGATGCTCTATCGGCCCAAGCCGGAATTAGCGGACGAGCGGGGCCTGTTTCGCCCGGAGGCCGGAGGGTAATACTGTGTGGGGCAGGCTTTCAGCCTGCCAATCAATCAGCAGCCTGGAAAGGCTGCTCCACATTCCTGTACCGTTCAGTAGCCAAGTCTATAGTAATCAACAGCTTAAGGGGTTCCGACTTCTCGTCATTCGGAGCGCGGGGAGTCCCGAATATTTGCACGCGTGACGAAGGTCGGAAAGGGCGAAAACGCCTTCGAGTATGTGCTGTTTCTAGAATCATATCGCAAAGCCGTCCGATCTGAGCGCGATCGGTGTCTTCGACGAGATATTCAACCGGGACCGCAGCGATAAGCTCTATCGTAATCGCCGCGAGAACACAACCCTGATCGGCGTGGCCTGCGGCTATGCGTATCCGGACTGCTTCTGCGACGGTCTCGGAGTTTGGGCCGCCGGATTCGAGTATAGCTGCCTGAGCCCGGGCGTGCCAAATGCACAAGCTTTTTCCCAAGAATACGTTGACATGGAACCCAGGCCGCGACTAAAATCAGAGACGGAGCGAACAAGTTTACAGTAGCATACGGCTACGAACTTCTCAAGCGTCCTGCATTCTCACGAAAGGGAGCCCGGAAAAATGAAGACCACCAACACCAGATGGGCAGTCCAGATCGAGTCAACCGTTCGTACAGCGCTGGCGCTGGTTATCGTTCTTGGGCTGGTCGCGTCAGCGTCCGCCGGGTCGCGAGTATTCAAGGTCGTTCAGAACAGTGGTCGTTCGTTTGGTGCAAATGTTGAGTTGCCCAGCTTTCCGGCCGACAGCAGACTTCTGGCGCATCTACACGTGATTCCGAAGGGCGATGCATGGGATCGCAACGGACGTGTCGTCTTGAACACGCCAAAGGGACAAGTGGATCTTGTCAAGTTCATTACCGGTTTTGGGGGAGACACCCGGCACACGGTCGACGTGAGCAACCTGCGCTCTTTGCTAAAGGGCAAAGTTACGATCTCGGGGAATATCGGTGGTCATATCGGCAACTGGGGCATGGATTTTCGGATCGAGGAAGTGCCTGGCGGCAACAAGGGTGCTCCGACCGTGTGGGCGGTTCCGGTCGTTTCTTCCGGCACCAACTGGGGTGACAATGGAAAACGTTCGTTCACAGTCAACCTGCCGAAGGAACCCTTCGAAAAGATCTGGCTGACCTACTACGCCACCGGGCACGGCGGCGGCGACGGCAAGACTTGTTGCGAGTTCAAGAAGCGGAAGCACAGGATCTGGGTGAACGGAAAACAGGTTCTCGATGCCTTCCCCTGGCGCAACTATTCGAAAAAGTTCCGCAGCGTCAACCCGCGCTCCGGGAGATTCAAAGGCGACAGGTGGTCCTCGGATTTTGCCCGCTCCGGCTGGCTGCCCGGCGACCGCGTCCACCCGTTTGTGATCGACGTGACAAGTGCTATCGGCCAATCTCCCGATGGCCCGCACAAGATCGAGTTCAAAATCGAGGGTGATCTCCGCGGCGGTCATTTTACGGTCTCCAGCTTCCTGAGTGCGACGGCGGCACCGAAGAAGTAGGTGCCGGCGAAGGATGAGTGAGCAAGGCCAAATTACAAATTGACCCATCAGAACACCTTTGTGTCGCCGGTCGGTCGGCAGGCCGAAAGCCGCGATGTGGCATCCAAGAAGTGCGTGAAGCGCCACTTCAAGGAATATCCCAGAGGGCTTTTTTCAGGCGGTCTACAGCACATTCACCGAAAACAGTTGACTTGGCCGGACTTCTCTGTTATCATTCCAGCCATAAGAAGAGACTTCAGGCCTCAGACCTCAGGCTTCAGGCGGAACGTGGGGCAGGCTTTCAGCCTGCCAATAAATGTGGGGGCGGTCCGCGAACCGGCCCTACGGTGGCTCCACATCTGAAGTTCGGAGCCTGGAGCCTGTGTTTATCCGTGTTTATCCGTGGTTTCATAAGATGAAGACATACACGAAAAAAGCGAGAGAGGTAGAGCACAGGTGGTATTGCATCGACGCCGACGGTGTCGTCCTTGGACGCCTTGCCGCGAAAGTGGCCTGGTTTCTCCAGGGAAAGCACAAGCCGACCTGGACGCCGCATATTGAAGACGGCGATATTGTCGTCGTCGTTAATTCAAAGAAGGTCAAGGTGACCGGACGCAAGAAGGAGCAGAAGACTTACTTCCGCTACAGCGGCTATCCCGGCGGTGCGAAATTCACCACCCTTGAAGAAATGCTCGAGAAGAAGCCTAACGAGGTGATACGCCACGCCGTCAGGGGAATGGTGCCGCACACGAAGCTCGGACGCAGGATGATGCGCAAGCTCAAGGTGTATTCCGGCCCCGATCATCCCCACGAGGCGCAGAACCCTGAAGTTTTCACACTTTAATGC